>DATASX010000029.1 GCA_036269075.1 Sporichthyaceae bacterium | reverse complement strand
GCGCGCTGCCGCACCCGGACCCGGGCGGATACGCCGACGCGGCCGCGCAGGACGCGTTCTGCGCCAACACGACCTGCGTCATCACCAAGATCTACGACCAGTCCCCCAACCACAACGACCTCACCCAGGCGCCCCGCGGCGCTTTCAGCGGGCCGGCGCTGGGCGGCTTCGACAACCTCCCGATCGCGGACATGGCCCCGATCACGATCAGCGGCCACCAGGCCTACGGCGTCTTCATCGCGCCAGGCATGGGCCTGCGCGACAACCACCCAACCGGGACTGCAGTCGGTGACCAGCCGGAGGGGATGTACTGGGTCCTTGACGGACATCACTTCAACGACGGTTGCTGCTTCGACTATGGCAACGCCGAGATCGACAGCCGCGACGACGGCAACGGCACCATGGAAACCTCTTACTTCGGCAACGCCACCGCCTGGTATCACGGGAACCCCCCGGGCCCGTGGATCATGACCGACCAGGAGAACAACCTGGTGGGTTGCGTCAACCCGTGCAGTACCTCCAAACTCTGCGCGGACCTGCCGAACATCACCTCACGGTTCACGACCGCCGTGGCCAAGGGCGAGCCGCACCACTGGGCCTCGCTGGGCGGCGACGCGCAAACCGGTGACCTGTCGACCATGTTCGACGGGCCGCGCGTCGACTCCAGCTATGACCCGATGCGAAAGCAGGGGGCCATCGTCTTGGGCAACGGCGGCGACAACAGCAACAGTGCGCAGGGCACCTTCTACGAGGGTGTGATGACGACCGGATACCCGAGCGACGCCACCGACCAGAAGGTTCAGGCCAACGTCGTGGCCGCCCAGTACGGCGTGCAGCGGCTGAGCCTGACGCCGGCCTCGGAGACTGCCACTCCGCCCGGGCTCCAGACGTTCGCACCGCGGTCCTCGCAAGAGTCCACCGTGACGTTCACGAACACCACGGGGTCGCCCGCGGTGGGCGTGAAGCTGAGCATCTCGGTGCCCAGCAGGCAGTGGACCTCCGTCGTCCCGGGCAGCACCGACACGTCGGTGACGTTCCCGCACCCGGTCGCGCCCGGTGCGAGCGTGAGCGCGACGTTCCGGGTCACGTCGGGACCGGCGGCCTTCAACGGCGACCTGACCGGCAACGCCTCGTGGACGAGCCCGGGACAAGGAGGGCGGCAATCGGAGACCACTGCCGAGAAGGTGCGCAACGTCAGCCCGATCAAGATCAACGAGTTCCGCACCGGCACCAGTACCAGTCCGACCAACGGGTTCATCGAGCTCTACAACGCCAGCGACAGCACCGTCGACCTGTCGAACTGGACCCTGACCGAGCACCCGGCCCAGCAGCCCATCTTCTCGACGGTGACCGTCCCGGCCGGGACGAGGCTCGCGGGCCACGGCTTCTACCTGCTCGGCCTGGCCAACTCGGGGCTGGCGGCCCCCGCCAGCGCGGGCGACACCACCATCAACCTCAGTAACACGTCCGGCCTCGCCTCCGGCCAGCAGGTCCAGATCGGCACCGGCTC
>DATASX010000028.1 GCA_036269075.1 Sporichthyaceae bacterium | reverse complement strand
CCGCGACTCCGGTTGCGTGTTCACCGGCTGCGATCGTCCCGCGCCGTGGTGCCAGGCCCACCACCGGATCCACTGGTCCGCCGGGGGCGCCACGGACCTGTCGAATCTCCTGCTGTTGTGCGACCGGCACCACGACGTCGTTCATCACCAAGGCTGGGACGCCGAATTCGGGGCGGACGGCCACCCCGAACTACGGCCCCGCCCTGGATCGACCCCGAACGAAGACCCAGACGCAATCGGTACTGGCAGACCCGCGTCTCCGACCCGTTCAGTCGAGCTGACTGAGCAGGTCGCGACAGGCGTCCTCGCAGTTCTGGCAGGCCTCCGCGCAGTGCTTGCAGTGCTCGTGGTGGCTTGCGTGTCGCTTGCACTCCTCGCCGCAGACGTGGCAGGCGGCGATGCACGCGTTGAGCATCGCCCGAGTGACCCCGACCTGCGCGCCGCCGGACCGGGCCAGCAGCGTCGCGGTGGTGGAGCAGATGTCCGCGCAGTCCAGATCGGACATGATGCAGGCCCGCATCGCGGACACGTTCTCCTCGCGCAGACACGCGTCCGCGCAGGCGCTGCAGGTCTCCGCGCAGGTCCAACAGGCCTCCAGAGCTCGCTGCAGTGCCTCGCGGGTCGGTGCCGACAGGTGCGGATGCATCGTGGAGATCTTCGATTTCGAAACTGTGGTCATTGCTCACTCCCGGTTGGTCGGCGCTTCTGCTTGTCGGCCGACTCCCTACCCCGAGGACGAGGAACCACCTGCTCGCCGGCACCTTTCGCGCGCCGCACTGCGCAGTCGCTCGCAGGCCGGACCGCGTGCCCCGAAGGGTCGTGGGTAGCCCGAAGACATGACGAGTTTCGGTTACTTCCTGTCCTGCGAGGAGTACGGGCCGCGCGAGTTGGTGCGGCAGGCTCGAATGGCCCAGGAGGCGGGATTCGAACGGCTCTGGATCAGCGACCACTTCCATCCCTGGAACGACGAGCAAGGCAACAGTCCGTTCGTCTGGTCCGTGATCGGCGCCCTGTCCGAGGCGGTGGATCTGCCGATCACCACCGCGGTGACCTGCCCCACCGTCCGGCTGCACCCGGCGATCGTCGCGCAGGCGGCCGCTACGGCCGCCGTACAGACCCAGGGCCGGTTCACCCTGGGCGTGGGCAGCGGTGAGGCGCTGAACGACCACATCCTCGGCGACCCGTGGCCGCCGATCGGCGCCCGGCTTTCCATGCTCTCCGAAGCCGTGGAACTGATCCGTCTGCTGATGCGCGGCGAGGAGGTCAGCTTCCACGGCGAGCACTACGAACTGTCCGACGCTCGGTTGTACACCGTGCCCGACGAGCCGGTGCCGATCCACGTCTCCGGGTTCGGGCCGCAGGCGACCAGCCTCGCGGCGCGCATCGGCGACGGGTTCGTGACCGTGAGCCCTGATGCCGAGGCGGTCGACCTGTTCCGCAAGCACGCGCCGGGCAAGCCCGCCGGCGCGGGCCTGAAGGTGTGTTGGGCACCGACCGAGGCCGAGGGCGTCGCGACCGCCCACCGCCTGTGGCCGAACAGTTCGCTGGGCGGCCAACTCGCGCAGATCCTGCCGCGGCCGCGTGACTTCGAGGCGGCGTCCGCGAACGTGCCCCCGGAGCAGACCGCCGAGCACTTCGCCTGCGGCCCGGACGCAAAGCGCCACATCGAGGCCCTGCGGCCTTACCTGGATGTCGGATTCGACGAGATCCACGTCGCGCAGATCGGCGGGAATCTCGAGGGCTTCTTCCAGTTGTGGCGCGACGAGATCCTCCCCGAGGTCGCCGACCGCCCCGGAAATCGCTGATGGACGAGGGAAGGAGCTGGCGATGAGTGACGCGACCGGGCAGCGGCAGCACGCCGATACCACGCGGATGTCCACGGGTGAACTGGTTTCCGCGGTCACCGAGCAGGCCTCTGCACTGATCCGCGACGAGATCCGCCTGGCGAGCCTGGAACTGAAGGAGAAGGGCAAGCACGCCGGGATCGGCGCCGGGATGTTCGGCGGCACCGCGGTTCTCGGCTTCTACGCCGGGGGCGCGCTGGTGGCCGCGGGGATCGCCGCGCTCTCGCTCGCACTGCACGTGTGGGCCGCCGCATTGATCGTCACCGCGGTGCTCGCCGCACTGGCGGCGATCACGGCGCTGACCGGTCGGCGCCAGGTCCAGGAGGCACTGCCACCGATGCCGGAGCAGACCAAGGAAAACGTGCGTATCGACATCGAGACGGTGAAGGCGGCCCGGTCATGACCGCTGGGGGCGCCGCGCGGTCATTGGAGATGGCGCAGGTCCAGTGCGACGTCGAACGGACCCGGGCCGACCTGGTCGCAACCGTCGACGAACTGGCCAATCGCGCCGACGTCAAGGCACGGGCCCGGGCGAAGGCCGCCGAGGCCAAGCAGCGAACCCGGGCGAAAGTGCGCCAGGCGGGTCGAACGTTGCGCGAGCAGGCCGGGATCGGTTGCGGCGCCGTGGTCGACGCGGCCCGCCGACGCGAGGTCCGCTGGGCGGCCGGCGGGGCGGCGGCCGTGGTCCTGCTACTGGTCGTGCGTGCTCGCAGGAGCTGACCGGCGCAGCGTCGCACCGATCTGACTGGTAGTCAGGTCAACGGTTGACCGCAGGGTCGCCGCCGTCGGGGCCGTCCTGGTCGGTCGCGGCGGGTTGTTGCGGCGACGTCGGTTGCGCAGCCGTGGGTACGGCCGGTGCAGCGCGCCCCTGTCCCCCGGTGGCCGCCGGGGCCGCGGGCTGTGCCGGGGCCCCGGGCTGCGCCGGGATCGCGGACTGCGCGGGAGCCGTGGGTTGCGCGGGGGCCGCGGGCTGTGCCGAAGCCGGCGGCGCAACAGCAGGAGCCGCGGGCTGCGCGGGGGCCGCGGGTTGCGGCGAAGCCGGCGGCGCAGCCGAGGGAGCGTCCGTGGCAGGTGGCGCGGTCGGGATCTCAGTCGGCAGGCTGCTCGGGTCCACCTCCAGCTGCCACCACGAATTGCGCATGCCCGCCGCGTGGTCGAACTTGCCTCCGGGGACGACAACCTGGCCATGGTCGCCGACGACCCGCACCGAGAGCACCCGGCCACCCCAGGCGCCGTCGCCGTCCCGCTGGGCAGCGGCCAGTCCGGTCGGGCGGCCGATCTGCGGCCAGGCCTGCTGGAGGCGTGCGGCGTTCAGCGTGTAGGTCCACGAGTGGGAGTGGTTCGGAACCAGGCCGTCCCACGGGTCGGGCCGGCTGGGCAGGTACGGCTCGTTGCCGGCCGTCGACCAACCGCCGTTGGAGTCGGAGAACTCGGTCAGCGCGGGCTTTCCGTCGTAGTTCAGCTGCTCGCCGGCAGTGTCCGCGACAGCCGCATCGGTCCGGGAATTCTCCCACCTGCGGTCGGTACCGCCCTGACGATGCAGGGTGCGCACGCCGCGGTAGACCTGGCAGGCGGTGGTGTCGCAGATGTCGGACACCGCGTCCGCGGAGGCGTGCGTCGCGTGCCACAGGGCGTAGGTCCGAGCCGCGACGGCCTGGGCCTGCAGGGCCGCGGGCTCGAAGTAGGCGGGGGACTCGGAGGGCACGACCGACCGCAGGTACGACTCGATGTCGACGACGTTGACAACCGCAACCTGTCCGTCGCGGTCGCCCGGGAACACGCGCAGCGCCCCTCGGTACTGGCGCAGTTCCTGACCGCGCACGACCTGGAGGTCGTCGTCCCCGCCCCGCAGCTCCACCGGATCACCGGCGGCCGAGCGCGGGCCCACGCGATGCCACCCGTCGGTCAGCCCTTCCAGTTGCAGGGCGCCGTCCACCGAACGCACCCGCCAGTCGGTGACCTTCTGGTCGTCGAGTTGCCGCGGCAGCGCCGTGGTCCGGCCGATGGTGAGCAGCTGCATCCCGGGTCCGGCCACCACGCGCAGGGCGTCCGAGCCGAGACCGGACAGGTGCACGCGGATCTCCGGGATCTCGTCGCTGCGGACCAGGTCCGTGCCGGGGTAGTAGGTGGACAGGATCGTCTTGTGGTCGATGCCGTGCGAAGCGGCGCCCTGCGCGCCCCACTGCGACATCCCGCGGCCGTGGCCGAATCCATGACCCTCGAAGTGGAACTCGCCGGCCACCGGGGCGACCAGCCGTTCCGCGGGCGGCCCGGCACTGACGCCGGCACGCGCCGCAACCGGCGCCGCCAGCAGTACAGCCATCACCGGAACGGCCACGCGCAGCACGCGAACGCGCTGTCCACCGATCCGGCCCGACGTTTCCCCCCGCGTCCCCCGCATGTCCGAACTGTCCCGGAATCGGAGCCTTCGTCGCCTCCGACCACCGCCGTTCGGGTGAACCCCCAGCTCGCTCGCCGACCGGCCCGGCACGCCGGGATATTCAATATGAAAACATTTGCGCAGATGATTGAATGAAGGCCCGTCAGAGAACGGCGTAACGTGACACTTCCGGGTTCGCCGTCGCACGTGGGGGCACGGGGGTTGGCTGATGGTGGAGCGGTTCGAGTTCGCCCGGGCCCGGTTCGGGCCGGGTCGTCGGCCGCGGGCGTTGGCCGCCCGAGCGGTGCGTGAGGCCCTGGTCTCGGTTGCCGGGTTGATCGGGCGGCCGGTGTGCAACCAGGCCGGCGATCAGGTCGGTCGGGTGGTGGACCTGGTCGTCCGCTACGGCTCGGCGGAGGCCGACGCCTACCCGCCGTTGTCGGGCCTGATCGTCCGGGTCGGCGACCGACGCAGCTGGGTTCCGGAGTCTCACGTCGCCTCGGTGGCGCGGGACCGGGTAGTGCTGTCCAGCGCGAAGTTCGACCTGCGCGAGTTCACTGCCCGCCCGGGTGAGGTGCTGTTGGCGGGTCAGGTGATGGACCGTCAGTTGCTGGACGTGGACGGGCGGCGCGTGATCCGAGCGGCCGACCTGTACGTGGCCGACCTGGCCGGCGTGGTCCGTCTGGTCGGGCTGGACGTGAGCATCGGGTCGTTGCTCCGACGGTTGGGGCCGCGACGCCTGCGGACCATCCCGACCCCGGAGCGGGTCGTGGACTGGGCGGCGATCCACCCGCTGGGCGAGGCCGGCGGCGGCATGCGGTTGCAGGGCGTCAGCCATGCCGTCCACGCCCTGCGCGCCGGGGAACTGGCCGACCTGCTGGAGGACCTCGACCGGACCGGGCGGCGGCACCTGCTCGACACCCTGGACCCCGGCGTCGCCGCCGACGCGGTGGAGGAGATGCAGGCCGACGACGTCCAGGCGCTGCTGCGGGACATGCCGGTCGAGCGGGCCGCGGCGTTGTTGGCGCAGATGGAACCCGACGAGGCCACCGACGCGCTGCGCGACCTGCCCCGGGCCGACCGCGAGGGCATCCTGCGGGCGCTGCCGGCGGGGAAGGCCCGCGAACTCGGCGGGCTGCTCGGCTACGCGGAGGACCGGGCCGGCGGGTTCATGACCACGGTGCTGGTGGTGATGCACCTGACCGAAACGGTGCGGGACATCCGGGCTCGGCTGCGCGAGAACGCCGAGCACCTGATGGAGCTGGACCGCGTCGTGGTGATCGACGCCCAGGGCCGGGTTGTGGACGAGGTGAGCATGCAGGAGGTCCTGCTCGCCGAACCCGACGACACCGTGGCGAGCCTGGTCGCGCCGCCGTGGGCGGTGACCGTACTCCCGACCGCGACCGCCGCCGAGGTCGCCGACCAGCTGATCGCCAACCGCTGCTTGTCGGTGCTGGTGGTCGACGCCGACAACCGCCCGATCGGCCGGATCCTGGCCGACGACATCGTCGACGTCCTGGTCCCGGAGCGCGGCCGGTTCGACGTGTTCCAGTGGGCCGGCCAATGAGCGTGGGTGCGCAGCCGGAGCTGCGCGCGGCCCCGCCGCCGGCTGCCCGACGCCCACTGCGCCGGCGGGTGGTCGGGGTGCTGGCAATCCTCGGGCCCGGGCTGATCGCGGCCAACGCGGGCAACGACGCCGGTGGCATCGCCACCTACGCCTCGGCCGGGGCCCAATTCGGCTACCGCACGTTGTTCCTGATGGTGCTGGTCACCATCGGCCTGGTCGTGGTGCAGGAGATGTGCGCCCGGCTGGGCAGCTGGACCGGCCAGGGCCTGGGTGCTCTGCTGCGCGAGCAGTTCAGCCTGCGCACCACGGCATTCGCGTTGGCACTACTGGTGATCGCGAACACCGCGCTGGTGGTCAGCGAGTTCGCCGGAATCGCCGCGGCCATGCAGTTGCTGCACGTCAGTCGCTATGTGTCGGTACCGATCGCGGCGGCGCTGGTCTGGGCGCTGGTCGTGCTCGGCTCCTACCGTTACGCCGAGAAAGTCTTCCTCACGCTGAGCCTGGTGTTCATCGCGTACCCGATCAGTGCCGTCCTCGCGCACCCGCACTGGGGCGCTGCGGCGGACCAGAGCGTGGTTCCGCACCTGTTGGCCGGCAAGGATTTCCTGCTGCTGGCCGTGGCGCTGATCGGTACGACGATCACGCCCTACATGCAGTTCTACATCGCCTCCGCGGTCGCCGACCGCGGTCTGGGACCGGCGGACTACCGCAACACCCGGCTGGACACGGTCACCGGGGCGATCTTCGCCGACCTGGTCAGCATGTTCATCATCATCGCGACGGCGGCGGCGGTGACGACGCGCGCGCCGCTGGACGACGCCGCCCAGGCCGCGGACGCCCTGAGCCCGGTCGCCGGTCGGTTCGCCGCGCAACTGTTCGCGATCGGCCTGCTCGGCGCCAGCGCACTGGCCGCCGCCGTGGTGCCGCTGTCCACCTCCTACGCGGTGGGCGAGGCGATCGGCACCGAGAGCAGCGTCTCGCGGCGGTTCGGCGAGGCGAAACTGTTCCTCGGCCTGTTCACCGTCCAGATCCTGATCGGTTCCTCGCTCGCTCTCGCCCCCGGCAACCTGATCAAGCTGCTGCTGAACGCGCAGATCCTCAACGGCATCATCACCCCGGTGCTGCTCGGGTTCATCCTGGCCCTGGCCAACCGGCGAAGCCTGCTCGGGGACGCCGCCAACGGACGGATTTTCCGGGTTGTCGCCACCGTGACCGTGGGCCTGGTCGCCGTCATGGCGGTCCTTGCGGCCGCGACCGAGGTCATGGGCTGGGTTGGCCTGGCCTGACCCGCAGCGGCGGACGAGGGCTTGGGGAGAGTCATGCCCGAGTCGTGGCACTTCCTTGATCAGCACGGTGGGAGTCTCAAGATCGAAATCACCGGTCGGGTGTTGGTCAAACTGCGGGGGAGTGCCGGTCGAACGGCCGGCCGACGCAAAGGAAACCGGGAATGAACTCTGCAAATCCCAGTACCGGCAAGCGGCGCTCGACCGGCCGTCAGGTCGGGCGGGCGACGTTGGCGTGCGCCGGCGCGGCCGCATTGGTCGTCGTCGGCGCCGTGGCTGCCGACGCCCACGTCACGGTGCACAGCAAGGACGCGAAACCCGGCGGCTCCAACGCCACGCTGGTCTTCAACGTGCCGAACGAGGAGGACAACGCCAAGACCGTCAAGATCGAGATCGACTTCCCGACCGCGACACCGTTGACCGGCGTCACCGCCCAGGCGCCCACCGGTTGGACCGCGGCCACCAGCGCCGACAAGGTGGTCTTCTCCGGTGGGTCGATCAGCGGCGACGACTCGGTGAAGTTCCCGATCAAGGTCGGGCAGTTGCCGAAGGTGAACTCGGTGGTCTTCAAGGCCCTGCAGACCTACAGCAACGGAGACGTGGTGCGGTGGATCGACCAGGCTGCCCCGGGCGGACCGGAGGCGGCCCACCCGGCGCCGACCCTGGATCTGCTCAACCCCAGCAAGCTTTCCGACGACGAGATCGCGGACATGAAGGCCGACGCGGCCAAGGACGCGGCGAAGGATGCCAAGCCCGCCGCCAAGCCGGCCTCGACCAGCGCCCCGGCGGCGACCAAGGCCAAGGCGGACCCGGCGGCTCCGCCCGCGGCGCCCGCGGCGCCCGCGGCCAAGCCGACCAAGGTGCACGCCGGTACCGGCGGCCAGGCCTCGGAGTCGGGCGGCACCAACTCGACGGTGCAGCTCGGCCTGCTGCTGGCCGGCCTGGGTGTGGCCGGACTGGCCGGTGCCCGGGTCCGGGTGGCCCGCCGCCGCGGACCGGTTGACGTAGTACGCGAGCCGCGGTCGACCGGGATCCCGGTCGACCGCGGCTTTGCGTCGTGCGGGGGCATGTCATCGTTGCCCCGACAGTGCGATCGGCCCAGGTCGGGACGGGGGACGCGCGATGGGCGCAGGGTTCGAGATAGGGCGCGACGGTCCGGGAACCGTGGTCGTCGGGGTCGACGACTCCGAGGCGGCGAGCCACGCCCTCGGCTGGGCCGTCGGGACGGCTCGGCGGCAGGGCTCGGAGCTCGTGCTGGTGACCGCCGTTCCCCTGCCCGGGGCGTCCATCGGGTTCGTCCCGCCGCCGCTGGACCCGCCGGAGCTATCGCCCGAACGCGCGGCCGTCCTGAACGAGTTCCTGCCCGGCCGCTGGCGCTATCTGACGCGAAACGGTGAGGCCGAGGCCGAGTTGATCGCCGTCGCCCACGAGCTGAAGGCCGACGCGATCGTGGTGGGTCGGGCCCGGCACCCCAGCCGGCACATGCTCGGGTCGGTGGCCAGCCGACTGGTCCGGCACGCGGACACCCCGGTGGTCGTCGTTCCCTGACGTGGCCGCGGCACGGGCGCCGAAACGCTGAACGCTTTCGTATTCCCGACCACGCTGCGCTGACGGCGTAACCGCAGGACGGAATTTCGCGGCTCGCTCACCACGTTCTCCAGTTCTCAAAGAGGATTGGGGTGCGCGTGAACGAGTCGCTGACACTTCCGCTGCTGCCCCTGGAGGGGATCGTCGTCCTCCCGGGCATGGTGGTCCCGCTGTCGCTGGAGGAGTCCGAGACCCGCGCCGCGATTGAGGCGGCGCAACTGGATGGGTCGAAGGTCCTGCTGGTCCCGCGGGAGAACGGCAAGTACCCGCGCCTCGGCACGGTCGCGGTGATCGAGCAGGTCGGGCGCATGCGTGGCGGCGAGCACGTGGCCGTCGTGCGGGGTACCGGCCGGGCCCGCATCGGCACCGGCAGCGTCGGCGCGGGTGCCGCGCTGTGGGTCGAGGTCGAGTCGCTGCCGGAGGACGCGGACGAGACCGTGGCCTCCTTGGCCCGGGAGTACCGCACTGTGGCCACGTCGATCCTGCAGCAACGCGGGGCCTGGCAGTTCGTGGATTCCCTGAAGAACATGGAGGATCCGGCGGCGCTGGCCGACCTGGCCGGGTACGCGCCGTATCTGACCCGGGCTCAGAAGATCTACCTGCTCGAGACCACCGACGTCGCCGACCGGTTGCGGAACCTGCTCACCTGGAGCCGGGAGCACCTCGCCGAACTCGACGTGGCCGAGACGATCCGCAAGGACGTCGCCGAGGGCATGGAGAAGCAGCAACGGGAATTCCTGCTGCGCCAACAGTTGGCCGCGGTCCGCAAGGAACTGGCCGAGCTGACCGGCACCCCGGCCACCGAGGAGCAGGACTACCGGGCTCGCGTCGAGGCGGCCGACCTGCCGGAGAAGGTCCGCGAGGCGGCACTGGCAGAGGTCGAGAAGTTGGAGCGGACCTCCGACTCCTCGCCCGAGGTGGGCTGGATCCGTACCTGGCTGGACACGATCCTGGCCCTGCCGTGGAACGACCGCTCCGAGGATGCCTACGACCTGCTCGGTGCGCGCTCGGTGCTCGATGCCGATCACGCCGGGCTGTCCGACGTGAAGGACCGCATCGTCGAGTACCTGGCCGTGCGCCGGCGCCGGGCCGAACGTGGCCTCGGCGTGGTGGGCGGCCGTCGGTCCGGCGCGGTGCTTGCGCTGGTCGGGCCGCCCGGGGTCGGCAAGACCTCGCTGGGTGAGTCGGTTGCTCGGGCGATGGGCCGTAAGTTCGTGCGCGTCGCACTCGGCGGCGTCCGCGACGAGGCCGAGATCCGCGGGCACCGGCGGACCTACGTCGGCGCCCTGCCGGGCCGGATCGCGCGGGCGTTGCAGGAGGCCGGGTCGATGAACCCGGTCATGCTGCTCGACGAGGTCGACAAGGTCGGCGCGGACTACCGGGGCGACCCGACCGCGGCGCTGCTGGAGGTCCTGGACCCGGCGCAGAACCACACGTTCCGCGACCACTACCTGGAGGTCGAGCTCGACCTGTCCGACGTGCTGTTCCTGGCCACGGCGAACACGTTGGAGTCGATCCCGGGCCCGCTGTTGGACCGCATGGAGCTGATCCGCCTCGACGGCTACACCGAGGAGGAGAAGGTGCTGATCGCCCGCGACCATCTGATGGCACGTCAGATCGAACGGGCCGGGTTGACCACCGACGACGTCTCGGTGACCGACGCTGCCCTGCACCGGCTCGCCGGCGAGTACACCAGGGAAGCCGGGGTGCGCGACCTGGAACGGCAGATCGCCCGCGTGCTGCGCAAGTTGGCAGCCCGGCCGGACGACGCCGAGGCGGTCACCGTCGACGCCGAGGACCTGCCGACCTACCTGGGTCGGCCGCGGCACCTGCCGGAATCGGCCGAGCGGACCGTGTTGCCCGGAGTGGCGACCGGGCTGGCAGTCACCGGCGCCGGGGGCGACGTGCTGTTCGTGGAGGCCTCGCTGGCCGAGGTCGGCACCGGGTCGTCCGGCGTCACGATCACCGGTCAGCTCGGCGAGGTCATGAAGGAGTCCGCGCAGATCGCCCTGTCGTTCCTGCGAGCCAACGGGGCCGCGCTGGGGTTGCCCACCGCGGCGTTGGAGGAGCGCGGCGTGCACATTCACGTGCCCGCCGGGGCCGTCCCCAAGGACGGTCCGAGCGCGGGGGTCACGATGACCACGGCCCTGGCCTCACTGCTGTCCGGGCGACCGGTGCGGCCGGAGGTCGCGATGACCGGCGAGGTGTCGCTGACCGGCCGGGTCCTGCCGATCGGCGGGGTGAAGCAGAAGTTGCTGGCCGCCGACCGGGCGGGAATCACCACCGTGCTGATCCCCGCCCGCAACGAGCCGGACCTGGACGACGTGCCGGAGGAGGTTCGCAACCGGTTGACGATCCACCCGGTCGGGGACGTCCGCGACGTGCTGCGGCTGGCGCTGAGCCAACCGGAAGCGGCGGCGGCGGCCGCCTGAACCGAGTAACGGGAGGCGTGGTCCGAACTGCGGTTGGACCACGCCTTCGCCACGTGATCTCGTCCGGCGCCGCCGCGCCGGGTACGGTCGTTCCAGGCGCGAGCGGGAGGTGCGGCGTGGACGGTCCGTGCAGTCATCTGGAAGTGATCAGCGGCGCGGCACCCAGCGATCCAGCCGGTTGCCACGAGTGCTTGCTCACCGGCGGGACCTGGGTTCATCTGCGCCGGTGCGCAGGCTGCGGCCACGTCGGCTGCTGCGACAGCTCGCCGCACCGCCACGCCACCGCGCATTATCGAGCCAGCGGCCACCCGCTGGTCCAGTCGTTCGAACCCGGCGAGGACTGGTACTGGTGCTTCCTCGACCAGGTGGCCTTCGAACTGGCCGGCGACACCAGTAGCCCGGCCCACCCGTGAGCGAGCTTGCGAGTGAACCAATGTCACAGTGTCAGCCGAAATCCGGCCTGCACGAGCGGACGGAGGCGCGCCGGTGATCGACGACCCGGCCGTCGCCAGTGGCCTGAGCCTGGACCAGATCGCCGAACTGGAAGCCTTCGGGACTCGGCGTGCCGTTGTGGCCGGGGAGTACCTCTACCGCGAGGGCGACGCGTCTTACGACTTCTTCGTAGTGCTGTCCGGAACGATCGAGGCGATAGCCGGTTCGGGGTCCGCGGAGCGGATCGTCGCCCGGCACGGCGCCGGGCGTTTCCTGGGCGAGCTGAATCTGCTGACCGGGCTGCGGGTCTTCGTGTCCGCACGGGTCACGGAGGACGGGGAGGTCCTCGTCGTCCCGGCCGCAGCGCTGCGCGAAGTCATCGCCACCCGGCCCGGGCTCTCCGACACGATCCTGGCCGCGTTCCTGGCCCGCCGGTCGATGCTGCTGACCGACGCGGCGGCCTCGATCCGGGTCGTCGGGTCGCGGTACTGCGCCGAGTCCGGTCGGCTGCTCGAGTTCCTGCAGCGCGCCCGAGTGCCGCACCAGTGGCTGGACATGGACAAGGAGCCGGCCGCCGAGGACCTGCTGCGCGAATTCGCCGTGCAGGCCACGGATCTGCCCGTGGTGATCGCCGGCGAGTCCGTGCTGCGTCGCCCGACGACCGGGGAGTTGGCGGAGTTCCTCGGGCTGACCGTCGACTTCGTGATCCGGCACTGTTTCGACCTGGTGGTGGTGGGGACCGGCCCGGCCGGCCTGGCCGCCGCGGTCTACGGCGCGTCCGAAGGCCTGTCGACGTTGGCCGTCGAGTCGGTCGCGGTCGGTGGCCAGGCGGGCGGGAGTTCGCGGATCGAGAACTACCTGGGCTTCCCGACCGGGATCTCCGGTGGCGACCTGATGCACCGGGCGCTGATTCAGGGGGAGAAGTTCGGCGCGGCCTTCTCCCTGCCCTGCGCGGCAGTCGGACTCTCGGAGACCAACGGGCATCTGACGGTCCACCTGTCCGACGACAGCCAGATCCATGCGCGCGCGGTCATCGCCGCCACGGGAGCGCGTTACCGCAGGCTCCCGGCCGCCGGTTTGGCGGAGTTCGAGGACACCAGCGTGTTCTACGCCGCCACCGAGATGGAGGCCAAGGCCTGCACCCCGGCCCCGGTCGTGGTCGTCGGGGGCGGCAACTCCGCCGGTCAGGCGGCGATGTTCCTGGCCGAGTCGGGCAGCCCGGTCACGATCGTGATCCGGGGCGAGGACCTCGCGGCGAGCATGTCCCGCTACCTGGTCGCCCGGATCGAGCAGAACCCGAACATCGTGCTACGCACCCGGACCACGGTTTGCGCCCTGCAAGGCACACTCGGCCTCGAGCACGTCGTGCTCGCCAGTCCCGAAGGGGAGACCAAACTGCCTTGCCAGGCACTGTTCTCGTTCATCGGTGCCGACGCCGGCTCGGACTGGCTGTCCGGCTGCGCGGCGCTCGACGACCACGGGTTCGTGCTGACCGACCGGTACCTGGAGCCCGAAAACCTCGGCGCCGCCTGGGGTCTGCTGGGCCGCGCCCCGCTGCCGTTCGAGACCAGCAAGCCGGGTCTGTTCGCCGTCGGCGACCTGCGCTCCGGGTCGACCAAACGGGTCGCGGCCGCGGTCGGCGAGGGCTCGGCCGCCGTCCGCGCGGTGCACGAGTACCTCGCCTTCAACCGCTGAGGCCCCGGCTGCCGGGGCAGGCCGTACGATTCGCCGGTGGCCGTGCAGTTGCAGGTCCGGGGGCGGACGCTGGACATCACCGGGACCTGGGTGATGGGCGTCGTCAACGCCAGTCCGGAGTCGTTCTCCGACGGCGGTCGCTACCGCACCGCGGCGGACCGCATCGCATTGGCGGCCGATCTGGTGCGGGCCGGGGCGGACGTGATCGACATCGGTGGCCAGTCCGCGATCACCGGTGAACCCGAGGTCGACCCGCGCGCCGAGCTCGAGCGGGTGCTGCCGATCGTCGAGTGGCTGGCGGCGAACCATCCGGACGTGCTGATCAGCGTGGACACCTACAAGCCCGAGGTCGTCGCCGCGGTGGTGTCGGCCGGCGCTGCGATCATCAATGATGTGAGCGGGCTGCTGTACCCGGAGGTGGCCGCCATCTGCGCGGACGGGGGCGCCGCGCTGGTGGTGCTGCACAACCGGGCCAAGCCCAAGGTTCGCCTGCAGGACCCGGAACGCTACGACGACGTCGTCGCCGACGTGGTGGCGTTCCTCGCCGAGCGCATGGAACTGGCGGTCGCCCAGGGGTTGTCCCGGCGGGCGCTGATCCTCGACCCGGGCCCGGACTTCACGAAGACCCCGCACCAGACCCTGGCGGTCCTGCGCCGGCTGGAGGCCGTGCGGGCGCTGGGTCGCCCGGTGCTGCTGGCCCTGTCGCGCAAGGACTTCGTCGGGGCGATCCTGGCCCGCTCACCGCGCGGTCGCGACCCCGGGTCGATGGCAGCGTTGGCGGTGCTGGCGACCGTGCCGGGCAACCTGGCCCGCGTCCACGACGTCGCGATGGCCAGGGACGTCGTCGCGGTGGTGGAGCACCTCAGCGGCCGGGCGGAGATCCCGCGGGATTACCTGCTGCCGGATCAGTTGCGCCACGACCGGGGCTGAGCCCCGCCGCAGGCCGCGACCTGCCGGTCCGGGCGCAGCATCTCGGCCATCGGCGGCCGCTCGCGCAGGTCGACCTCCTGGGTGCGCGGTCGGATCCGGCCGGCCTGGCGGCGGAAGTCGGTCAGCGGCGCATGGTCGGCCTCGGGTGTCTCCAGGCCGGGCATCCGGGCCAGCACCGCGTGCCAGACCTGGGCGGCCATGCGGCCGAGCGCGGCGTCGTCCTGGTGGCGGTGGTGGCGGGCGCCGAGGTCGACCTGGGCGATGGCGTCGAGGCCGGCGATGCGCAGGGTGTCGAGCAGCACCGCGATCTCGACGCCGTAGCCGGCTGGGAACGACAGATCCTGGAGCAGGTCGCGCCGGGCGGCCCACTCGCCGGCCAGCGGCTGGACGATGCCGGCCAGTTGCGGCCAATGCAGGTTGAGCAGCGGGCGGGCGACCAGCTCGGTGACCCGGCCGCCACCGGCCGGCAGCACCGACTGGCCCTCGCGCAACGGCCGGTCGTAGGCGCCCTTGACCAGGTGGACGGAGCCGTCGCACAGTAGCGGGCCGAGCAGGCCGCGCACGACGTCGGCTCGGAAGCGTTCGAGGTCGGCGTCGACGAACACGATGAGGTCGGATTCAGTCACGGCCAGTGAGCGCCACATGGCGTCGCCCTTGCCCGCGGCCGGGCCGAACTGCGGCAGCACGCTCGCTGCGGCCACGACCCGGG
Source organism: Sporichthyaceae bacterium (assembly GCA_036269075.1). Lineage (NCBI taxonomy): Bacteria > Bacillati > Actinomycetota > Actinomycetes > Sporichthyales > Sporichthyaceae > Sporichthyaceae bacterium. The sequence goes on along the minus strand of DATASX010000028.1, from coordinate 41,277 downwards.
CCCCGGCGGCGGTGGCCACCGCGGCGGTGCCGTCGGTTGATGCGGAGTCGATCACGACGATCTCGTCGACGAGGGCCACCTCGATCGCGAGCTGCTCCCGGATCGCGCTCACGATCGCGCCGATCGTGCGCTCCTCGTTCAACGCCGGCAGCACCACGGCGACCGAGAGCCGGCGGCGCCGTTTCGCGTGCAGCAGCTCTTCGGCCGACCAGTCGTCGGCCATGCTGGTCCGGCGCGCGAACCAACCGTTCACGTCGGGCTGCAAGTGCTCACCTCGTCGCGTTCGCATCGCCCAGCGGGTCGGCGCACTGCCCGACGCAAGCGTGACCGGCCAGGTCCGCCCGGCCGGTCGCGACGACGGTACCGCAGCCGCTCTCGGAGATTGTAAACGCCGGTTGGTGTTATTCCGACCGCTGGACCGCGCCCGGGCCCGAACGCATCGAGTCGCACCGGATCGGAGTCGAATCCGGCGCGCTCGTCAGGCCTCGAGATCCATTGAAGCAGGGGGTCGGAAGCTAATCAACCCCAGTGTTGACTGGGCCGGGGGAGGCAGTCTACGGTTGCGGCCACACCGGGCAATTCGCCGTGCACCGCGGCATCCTCCGCAGGGAGAAGCGACCGTGTCCCAGACAGTTGGCATCTCGGGTTCGGCAGCGGACCGCGTAGTCGTCGTCTCCTCCGACGGCCATGCGACCGCCGCGATGACCGAGTACCGCCAGTACCTCCCGGCGCACCTGCGCGAGGAGTTCGACGCGTTCTGCGACGTCTTCGCCCGCGAGGGTGCCCGCACGATCGACCCGGCGAGCCTGCGCAACCGGCTCGACGAGGACCAGGTCGTCGACTGGATCGAGAACGTCATCGAGCCCGGCCGGTTGGCCGGTCAGTACGACCCGAACCAGCGCATCAAGGAGCTCGACCACGAGGGCATCACCGCCGAGGTGTTGTTCCCTGATTTCGGGTTGCCCTGGGAGCTGCATCCGCCGCTGAAGGCCGCGATGATCGGCTACACGCGGACCCCGGAGCAGATCGAGGCCGCGAACGGGGCGTACAACCGCTGGTTGGCCGATTTCTGCCGGGCCGCCCCCGGACGACTCGGCGGGCTCGCGGTGGTCAGCTTCGCCGACGTCGAGGACACCGTCGCGGAGATCCACTGGGCCAAGCAGAACGGCCTGGTCGGCATCGTCGCGCCGACGCTGCCGGAGTCCACCCCGTTCTTCCACAAGCGGCACGAGCCGATCTGGGACACGCTCGAGGCCCTCGAGATGCCGATGTCCACACACACGGCGATCTCGTCGATCACCGACCACATGGCCACCGAGACGCTCAAGGCGATCCCGCACCCGGCGTGCGCCGCCCCGGTGATGACCGCTCAGGCCTTCTTCTTCACCCAGCAGATCGTCTCCCACCTGATCTGGGGCGGGGTCCTGGAGAAGCACCCGAACCTCACGCTCGTGCTGACCGAGCAGGGTTCCGGCTGGGTCATCAGCGCGCGGGCCAGCATGAACTACACCTGGGACCGCAGCTACCTGCGTCGCGACATCCGCGAGGTCGTGCCGCGTCGGCCCGCGGAGTACTTCGACCGGCAGATCTTCCTGGGCGCCTCGCTGTTCTCCCGCGCCGAGGCCGCCGCGCGGCACGAGATCGGCGTGGACAAGCTCTGCATCGGCATGGACTACCCGCACCACGAGGGCACCTGGGGTGCCGGGCCGGGAACCACGGACTGGCTGCGGGCGACCCTGGGCGCGGCGGGCGTGCCGGCTGACGAAGCCCGGCTGATGCTCGGCGGGAACGCCACCAAGCTCTGGGGATTCGACGCTGACCAGTTGGCCGGGGTGGCGAGCGAGATCGGCCCGGACCTCGGCTTGGTCCTCACGCCGCCGACCGAGGAGCACTTCCCGCGGGGCGACGTCCACAAGCCGATCGCGACCGCGTTCTGAGCTCGGTTCGACAGCGGACGAGGAGCCGGCGGTGATCAACATCGGGCAACTTGGAACCGGGCCTGCGCTGTACGCGCCGGACCGGCCCGCGTTGATCGCCCCGGAGGTCGGGGCGAGCCGCACGTTCGGCCGACTGGCCGAGCGCACCGACCAACTGGCCCGGGCGCTGGTCTCGATGAGCTCGCAGCCGGCCGCGCCGCGGTACGCCGCGCTGTCCCGCAACTGCATCGAACTCGTCGAGCTGTACGTCGGTACCGCCAAGGCCGGTGGGTTGCTGTTCCCCTTGAACTGGCGGCTTTCCGAGGAACAGATCGCGCAGTCCCTGCGCGAGGTCGCGCCGAGCGTGGTGTTCCACTCGGCGCAGTTCCGGCCGGTCGTCGACCGGATCCGGTCCTCGGTGCCTGCCGAGCACTGGATCGAGTGGGATCCGGGTGCGCCGTCGGAGTACGACGAGCTGCTGGAGAAGACCGCCATGACGGCGTCCGGCCTCGTGCTGCCGGACCCGCAAGCGGTGCTGCACCGGCCGTACCTGGCAATCTCCACCGGTGGCACCACCGGGATCCCGAAGGCCGCGGTGCACACCCAGTACTCCTACGGGGCTTGTGTTCTGGACTACCTCGCCGGGGCGCGGATCGCCGCCGAGGACAAGTATCTGATGCTCGGTCAGTTGTTCCACGTCGTCGGCTACATGGCGCTGGCGTATCTGGCGATGGGCCGGCCGGTGGTGATCTCGGAGTTCGACGCCGACCGCCTGCTCGACATCATCGAGGAGGAGAAAGTCTCCGGTTTCTTCGCGGTCGCGACTATGCTTCCCCGGCTGGTCCAGGCCGCGGCCGCTCGCGGGGCCGACACCGCCTCGGTCCGGCAGGTCGAGTACGGTGGCGCGCCGATGGGCGCGGAGGTGATCCGCGACGCGAGCGAGGTGTTCGGTGCCGACATGCTCCAGGCCTGGGGCATGACGGAGTTCGGTCCGGGCACCTACCTGAGCCCGGAGGCGCACCGCCGCGCCCTGGCCGGCGAACGGCCCGAGTTGCTCAACTCGTGCGGCACCCCGGCGCTGTTCAGCGAGTTGGCGATCCTCGATGAGGACGGCGTTCCGGTCCCGCGCGACGGTCGCACGATGGGCGAGTTGTGCCACCGCGGCCCGAACAACATGCTGGGCTACTGGAACCAGGAGAAGGAGACCGCCACGACGGTCCGCCACGGATGGATCCACACCGGCGACGGCGGCGCCTGGGACGCCGACGGCTACGTCTTCATCCTCGACCGCATCAAGAACATGATCATCAGCGGCGGGGAGAACATCTTCCCGGCGGAGATCGAGCGTCTCCTGGGCGATCACCCCGGGATCGCCGAGGTAGTCGTGGTCGGCGCTCCGCACCCGGACTGGGGCGAGGTCGTCAAAGCGTGCGTGGTTCGCCGCCCGGGCAGCGAACTGACGGGGAAGCAGGTCCAGGACTGGGTCGGTAATCACCTGGCCTCGTACAAGAAGCCGCGCATCGTGGAGTTCCTGCCCCAGATCCCGGCCACCCCGACCGGGAAGGTCAACCGCGCGCTCCTGCGCGGTTCGGCCTCGACCGGCTGACGGGCGCGCGATGGAGACGCTCGAGGGCAAGCGGGCCTTGGTGATCGGCGGAGCCGGTCCCGGCAACGGGGGTGCGTGCTCCCGGGCGTTGGCCGCAGCCGGAGTCGCGGTCGCCGTCGCCGACCTGAACCGGGATGCCGCGCAGGCGCTGGCCGATGAACTGGCTCCGGCCAAGTCGGTCGGGCTCGGCGTGGACGTGCGGGCACCCGGCTCGCTCGACGCGGTGGTCGCCGATGCGGTCGCCGCCCTCGGCGGGCTCGACGTGTTGGTGACAGTGGTCGGCGGGCACACGTTGTTCGCGCCCTGGGTCCGCCTGGACGAGGTTTCCGACGACGACTGGGATCTGATCCACACCGTGAACCTGGGTTACGTCATGCGAGTGACCCGAGCCGCGATCCGGACGTTCCTGGCCCAGGGCACCGGCGGTTCGATCGTGAGCATCGGCTCGATCGCCGGGATCGTGAGCAGCCCGTACGCATCCGCCTACGGGGCAGCAAAAGCGGGGCTTGTCAATCTCGCCCGCTCGGTTGGTCTGGAGTACGCCCGCGACGGCATTCGCATGAACGTCGTCGCGGTGGGCGTGGTCGCCTCCGACGCGGCCCGCGCGGTCGACACCTCAGCGCTGGGCTATGCCGATTCGATACCGGTCGGCAGGCTCGGCGACCCGGAGGCCGTGGCCGGGGCCGTCGTCTATCTGGCCTCGCCTGCTGCCTCCTACGTGACCGGCCAGACGCTGCAGGTCGACGGCGGCGTCACGACCCGATTCCCACTCCCGCTGCCTGGTGTTCCCGGGTACGCGGCGCGCTGAGAAAACACTTGCCCGGAACTGTTCCATCCCTATTGTCCTTCGATCTACACTGGTGTTGACTGAGCATCGATCAGTGGTTACCGTCACAGCTCGGCGCATCGAAACTTCGCCCGCACAGCGGATCCGTCCGGGCGTACCCGTCCGGCCTTCGGGCCCGGCCCGAGGTTTCACCCACGACCTGAAAGGTCTCGTGCAATGAAGCACAGATCACCATCCCGGCGCCGCGCCTTGCCCGCGGGAGCCGCCCTGGTGCTCGTGGCCGGCACGCCCTTCGTGCTCAGTGGCTCGGCATCCGCGACGGGAACGTTCGAAGCCCTCGCAGCGGCCTACGGGGCCGACTACATCCTCACCAACCAAAGTATTCCCGCGGGTTTCTCGCCGCAGTTCGGCGGACCTACTGCCCAGGCGCAGCTGACCTCGTTGCCCTCGGGCACGTCCTTCGCCTCGTTCCCGTACCCGGGCGAGGTGGCCGCCGGAGTGCCCGGACTGGTCAGCGGCGTCGCGACCGGCGTTCCGCAGTTGCCCGCGTACCCGTTCATCGTCAGCGCCGGGCTCGGGCAGGGCCCGCAGCAGGTCAACCAGCCCGGCATCGCGATGCGGGCGAACACCGAGAACACCAATGCCTCGGCGCACGCGGTGTTCGGCACCGACGGTATGGGGTCGGTGGCCGACTCGCTGATCAGCGTCGAGGGCGACCACGTCACCGCAACCTCGGTCTCCCGCGACAGCTTGCTGAGCCTGGGCGACCAGGGCGAGATCGGCAGTGTGCGCTCGATCGCGACGGTCAGCTCCGGGGCCGACGGAAAGATCGACCGCACGAGTTCGCTGGCGATCTCCGGGATCCGCATCCCGGCGTTGCAGTTCACGGTCCCGGCCACCAGCCCCGGCCCGGCGCCGATCCCGAACGCCCCGTTCCCCCAGGTGCCGCTGCCGTTCGCCGGGACCACGGTGGTTTCCCCGATCCTCGGCCTCTACGACGGCCAGTTCACGATTCAGCTGCCTGGTACGGGCAAACAGCAGTTCGCGGTGCCCGCCGACTCGGTGACGCAGGCCTTCAAGTCGGCCGGCTACGACGTCGACTACGCCGCCCCGCGGCAGACCCCGGACGGCATTGTCGGCGCGACGCTGCAGCTGCACTTCAAGCTGCCGGCCCCGCCGGACAACCCGCTGTACGCCGGTCCGTCGGACGTCACGCTGGTGCTCGGCCGGGCCAACGCCTCGGTGACCAACGAGTCCGGCACCGGCGTCGCCTCCGCCCCGGGTGCCTCCTCGGCGGTCGGCCCGACGAACTCCGCACCGGGCGCCGCGGCCCCCGCGCTGCGCACCGCGACGGGCTCCGCCGGACTCAACACCGGCTACGCCAACCCGGCCGGCTTCGACAACGAGACCGGCACCACGAACGCGGCAAGTTCCGGCGGCGCGGGGGCGCAGCCGGTGGGGAACCTCACCGTAGGAAACACGACGGCCCAATCCCTGAACAGCACGGCCACCGGGTTCGAGGCAGCAGGCGTGTCCCTCCCCAAGGGCCCGCTGGATGCCGTCTACCTGGCTCTGGCCGCAGCCGGCCTGCTGGGCGTGTTCTCGATCCCGACCCTTCGGCTGCGAGGAGGACGCAACTCATGAGCATCACCAAGTTCCTGCGCGCCAACTGGGACCGGGTCGGCGGGGGCCTGAGCATCATCGCCGGTCTGGTGACCCTGATCGTGGGCTACCAGCGCATCTCCGGCGCCCACCCGGTCTCCGCCCAGTTGCCGTACCTGATCTCCGGCGGGCTGCTCGGTATCTTCCTGCTCGGATTCGGTGGCCTGCTCTGGGTTTCGGCCGACCTGCGCGACGAGTGGCGTCAGCTCTGGCTGATCCGCGACGCATTGGTGCGGCTGTCCGCCGAGCAGTCGGCCTCGGCTGGTGCGCCGCTTGCGCAGTGGCTCATCGACATCAACGGTGACGAGGCCGAGACTTCCAGCAACGGGTCGCGTCGGGCGCACGCGAGCGAGCGGTCGTGACCGCAATGCGCGCCCGACTGGCCGACGGCGGCGAGGGCCACTCGGCCCCGGCGACCTGGACGTTGGGCGGGCCCTGGCAGCGCCGTGAGCTGATGTTCGCTGCGCCCGGTGTGGCGGTCGGACCGGTCGGCCTGCTGGTCAGCTGGTTGGGCGCGCGCAGCACGCGGAATTGGGCCGAGCAGGACGGCTGGGTCGCGGTCGGCACGCTCTGCCTGGCTATCTCGCTGGCTGCCGCGGCGGGCTGGGTGCGGGTCGGGTTGCGCAACATGCGAACCCTGCAGCGGACGCTCGTGCGTGGTGCCCGGACCCACCTGACCGCACTGCCGGTGCCGGTCGCGCCGGAGCAGGCGGGCGGCCGCCTGGTCACCGCCGCCGGCCTCACCCTCTTCCACCGGCCGGATTGCCTGCTGGTGACCGGAAAATCCGTCCACTGGATCGCTCCGGGGACCGAAGGTTCCGGCGACCGGACTGCCTGCCGGATGTGCCTGTCATGAGCCTTTCCGAGTACATGCCCTTCCTGGTCATCGGGATCACCGTCGGCACCGTCTACGGACTGTCCGCGATGGGCCTGGTTCTGACCTACAAGACCACCGGGGTGTTCAACCTCGGCCACGGCTCCATCGGTGTCGGGTCCGCCGTGCTCTTCTACCAACTGCGGCAGAAGGATCACTGGCCCGCGTGGTTGGCCGGAGTGGTCGCGATCCTGGTCTTCGGTGTGGTGATCGGTGCCCTGATCGAGCCGGTAGCGCGGCGACTGGCTGAGGTGTCCACGGCCTACAAAGTGGTCGCCACCGTCGGGCTGATCCTCGCCGTGGCGGCCACCGTGCAGCTCATCTACGGTACCACCGCGCTCACCTTCGAGCCCGCGCTGCCGGAGAAGAAGGCGTTCACGATCAGCGGGGTCGAGGTGGCGTGGGAGAACGTCATCGTCACCGTCTTCGGCATCGCCTCAGCGGTCGGTCTCTATCTGTTCTTCCGCGGATCGCGCACCGGCCGGTCCATGCGCGCGGTGGTCGACAACCCGGAACTGCTCGACGCCACGGGTATCTCCCCGACCAAGGTGCGGCGCATCGCCTGGATGATCGGCTCCTCCTTCGCCGCCGTCTCCGGGGTGCTGCTCGCGTCCAGCCAGCAGCAGTTGGACGCGATCCTGCTGTCCCTGCTGGTGGTGCAGTCACTGGGTGCGGCCGCCATCGGGGCCTTCACGAACCTGCCGTTGAGCTTCGCCGGTGGCATCCTGGTCGGCCTCCTGCAGGCCGTGGTGAGCAAGGAGACCAGTGCGCACACGGCCCTGCAGGGGCTGGACACCAACGTGCCGTTCATCGTGCTTTTCGTGCTGCTGCTGGTGATTCCACGACGCAAGTTGGTCGAGCTCGGCCAGATCGCCAAGCCGCGCCGGACCGTGCGGAAGCCGATGTCGCCGGCCGCCCGGATCGTCGGGCTGCTGACCCTCTCGGTGGTCGCGATCGTGATCCCGTTCGTGGTCGAGGAGAAGCTGGCCACCTGGAACGTGGCGATGAGCCAGGTCCTGCTGTTCCTCTCACTCGGCCTGCTGGTCCGGACGTCCGGCCAGATCTCCTTGTGCCAGATGGGTTTCTTCGCCGTCGGCGCCGCGACGTTCGGCCACATGCTCGGTCACGGAGTGCCCTGGCTGGTGGCGGTCGGAATCGCCGGTGCGGTCGCGGTTCCGGTCGGCGCGCTTATCGCCATCCCGGCGATCCGGCTGTCCGGGCTGTTCCTGGCGCTGGCCACTCTGGGCTTCGGCGTGCTGCTGGCCAACTACTTCTACGGCCGCAGCTACTTCTTCGGCAGCCGCGTCGGTCTGTCGACCGGTCGGCCGAGTTGGTTCACCTCCGACCGCCAGTACTACTTCCTGCTGCTGGCCTTCGCGGTCGGCGGGATCCTGCTAGTCGTGCTCATCGAGCGGGCACGCCTGGGTCGGCTGCTGCGTGGCCTGGCCGACAGCCCGGTCGGGCTCACGACCCTTGGCCTGTCCGCGAACGTCACGCTGGTGCTGGTGTTCTGCCTGTCCGCGGCGATGGCCGCGGTCTCCGGAGCGTTGAACGCATCGGTGTTCGGCGGCATCACGCAGGACTCGTACTCCTACGTGCTTTCGCTGGTGATCCTGTCCGTGTTCGTCATCTCCGGTTCCTCGACGGTGCTCGCGTCGGTCGTCGCACCCGTGCTCAGCGTGGTGGTCCCGGTCTACATCGACAACCCGAAGGCGACGCTGTGGTTGCAACTTGCCTTCGGTGTCGCGGCAATCCTCACGGCAGTGCTGTCCGAGGGAGGCGCCGGAATCCTGCTGGACAGGTTGCGGCGAGTTTCCGGCGCCGGCAAGCCGCCGGCGCGGCTGACGCGCCGACTCGACGAAACCGTCGTGCCCCAGGCAATTTCCCGTACCCAGGAGGTTCGTCCGCATGCGATCGCGTAATTACTGCCGCCCCGGCAGACCGGGCGCCGGCCCGTTGCGGGGGCGCGTCGTAGCCCTCGCCGCAGCGGCCACCATGGTGCTGGCCGGGTGCGGCTCCGGCTCCTCCGACCAGGCCGACCAACCGGCCAACGCCGCAGCGGCGGCGCCGAGCACCGGCAACGCTGCTCCGGCCGCAGCCGCTCCCGCGGCGGCCGAGGCTCCGGCAACCACCAGCACCGGTTCGACTACGCCGGCGAGCGGTTCGGCGGCGAAGTCGGACACGACCGCGGCCACCCCCGCCAAGGCGAGCACCTCGAGCGCCAAGAGCATCGGCACCACTGCCGCTGCCCCGGCCACCGAGACCAAGCCTGCCGGCACCGCCGCGGCCCCCGCCGCCGTGCCGGCCAAGGCGACCACCGGCCAGGCTGCCGCCGCCAAGGGCGGCAAGTCGACCCCGGCCGCGAGCGGTGCCGGCACCAAGGCCTCGGCCCCGCTGGTCTGCACCAAGCAGGGCCCGCCGGTGACCATCGGACAGGTCGGCACGTTCAGCGGCCTGGTCGGCGCCAACTTCGCCGGGGCCACCAAGACGGCCTACGTCTGGGTCGACTGGATGAACGCCCACGGTGGGCTGGGTTGCCACCAGATCCGCTTCGTGCAGATCGACGACCAGTCCAACCCGGCGCTGAGCCAGGCGGCGGTCGAGCGGCTGGTCGAGAAGGAAGGCGCGGCCGCCATCTTCGGCGCGTTCGTGCCGCTGGACATCGCCGGATTCCAGGCCGGTCTGAACAAGGAGAAGATCGCAGCCATCGGTGGCGACCAGGCCGCGCCGGAATGGCTGAGCAACCAGTACATGTATCCGGTCGGTGGCACCTCGCGCGCCGCGATCGCGGGTTCGGTCAAGCAGGCCGCCGACATAGGCAAGAAGAAGATCGCCGTTCTCTACTGCGTCGAGGCCTCGCCCTGCGGGTCGAACTTCAACGACACCATCATCAAGGACGGCTTCGCCAAGAAGTTCGGCATGGACGTCGTCTACAGCGGCGCCGTCTCGATCACCCAGCCCGACTACACCGCCCAGTGCGAGAACGCCAAGAACGCCGGCGCCGACACCATCGCCTGGGGTCTGGACCGGGCCGGTCTGCAGCGGGCGGCTAAATCGTGCGCCAAGATCGGTTACTACCCGGCGCTGCCGTTGATCGCGCTCCAGGGCAGTTTCGATCCCACCGATCCGAACATCCGTAAGTCCGGGGCGTTCCTTTCCTCGCCGACCTTCCCGTACCTGCTGGACAGCACTCCGGCGCTGCAGCAGTTCCACCAGGCGATGAAGCAGTACGCGCCGAACGGGGCCATCGACACCTCGGCCTCGCTGGTCTGGTCCGCGGGTCAGATGCTGGCCAAGGTCGTCGACTCGATGGGGGCGGCGGCGCAGGGCAAGGCCCTGACCAAGGAAGACATCCTTGCGGCCACCGGGAACATCAAGAGCGAGACCCTCGACGGGCTTATCCCGCCGACCTCGTACAAGTCCGCCGGCCCGCAGGCGGAGAACCTCTGCTACTTCGGCATCGCGTTCCACGCCGACGGGACCTTCAGCGCTCCGGGTGGTACGAAGCCCTCCTGCGTCGGCTGAGGCACCGCAGTTCGCAACTGGGCCCGGCCGTTCGCGGCCGGGCCCAGTCGTGTCTCAGTCCCCGACGGCGAACCCGCCGAGGAAGATCTCGGCCATCGAGCGGGCGATCTCCTGCGGAGGTTCGCCGAACGTGGGCCGGTACCAGCGGTACATCCAGTTGATCATCCCGAACAGGCCCATCGAGGCCACCTCGACCGGGAGGTCGGCGCGCAGGCTGCCATCCTCCTGCCCCTTGCGCAGGATGCCGAGGACCAGTGCCTCGTAGCGCTTGGTGTCCTCGATTACCTCGGTCGCCCACTTGCTCTCCTCGTGGGCGATGCGGCCGAGCTGCTCGACGTAGACGTTGATGTGCGGGTAGTACTCGGCGTAGCCGAGCACCATCGACTCGATCAGCGCCCGGATCTTCTCCGGCGTGGACTTCCTGCTGCGCTTGATGGCCTGGGCGGCGGCCAGGTCGCGCTCCAGCGCCTCGCTGACGATGGCCTGGCGCAGCTCGTCCTTGCTGCCGATGTAGTAGTAGATCGAGGCCCGCTCGGTGCCGATCGCGTCGGCGACATCGCGCAGAGTGGTCTCGTGGCCGCGCTCACGGAACACGTTCGCGGCGGCCCGGATCAGCTCCTGGCGGCGTGCGAGATAGCCGGCGCTGCCGACCTCGAGAGCGGCCTGGCGCCGTGCCTCGATCCCACTGCCGGCCATGGGCGAGAAGCTACCACCGGCCGGCGTCGAGGCAGGCACGTGCGTGCGGCGCGTCAGAGCTCCGCGCGGATCGTCCGTTTGGTGGCCGCCAGAGCGCCCGGATCGCCCTGGGCGAGGTCGGCCAGGGTGGTCGCGACCGCGGCGTCGAGCTCGGCAGGGGGCACGACCCGGGCGATCAGGCCCATCCGGGTGGCCTCGACCGCGTCGAAGCGCCGGCCGGTCAGGAACAGGTCGAGCAGGGCGGTTCGGTTCAGCCGGAGGCGACAGGCGGCCATCGCGGGTCCGGCGACCAGGCCGAGGCGGACCTCGGGAAAGCCGAAGACCGCGTCGGTCGACGCGATCGCGATGTCGGCGGCGGCGACGAGCGCCAGGCCGGACCCGAAGGCCGGTCCGTTGACCCGGGCGAGCACGGGAACCGGCAGGGTGGTCAGCAGTTCGACCACCTCATCGACGAGTTCGGTGGCCTGGGCCACCGCGGTCGGGTCACCGAGCTCGGCGCGGTCGGCCCCGGAGGAGAAAGCCGTTCCGGCGCCGGTGAGGACCACCGCGCGGACGGCGGGGTTGTCGGTCAGCTCGGCCAGCTTCCGCACCAGATCGGTCAGGACGGTGCGGCGCAACGCATTGCGGGTGGCGGGGTCGTCGAAGGTGATCCGGACGACCCCGCCCGGGTCGAGTTCGGTCACACCCAGGTGCCGTCGGCGTCCTTGGTGGAGAAGCGCGGCGCGACCTTCTCGATGAACATGTTGAGCTCTTCCTCGTTCTCCTCGGGGTCGAGGTGGCCCTGGCCGAACTGCAGCCACATCTCGTTGAAGCCCAGGCGCTGGTGGGCGTCCTCGATGGCGAAGGAGATCTGGTCGGCGTTGCCGATGAGGCAGTTGGCGTAGCCCTGCCCGAAGGGCAGGAAGAACTCGTTCCAGTACCAGTCGTGCTCGGCCTTGATCTCCTGGAGACGGTCGGGGTTGTTGCCGAGCATCAGCACGCCACCCCAGGCGGCGGCGTCCTCCCGCTTGACGTCGCGGCCGGCCTCCGCGGCGGTCTTCATGTAGCGCGACCACAGGGCCTCGCAGAAGTCCATCTGATTGGCCATCACGATCGGCTTGCCGCCCTCGCGGGCCCACATGTCGATCGTCCGCATGGAGTGCGCGAACGCGCCGTACAGCGGCGGGTGCGGGTCCTGGTAGCAGCGCGGCGCGATGCCGATCTCCTGCACCATCCCGTCCGGCCCCATGCCCGCGCCGTACTTCTCGTAGGCGGGGTGGCCGGTCAGGCCGGACTCCGGCGGGAACTGCCAGTACTTGCCCTTGTGGCTGAACGTGGAGTTCAGCCAGGCCTTCTTCACGATCCCGACGCATTCCTCGAAGATCTCGCGGTTCATCGTGTCGACCTCGCCGTGGGCCTTCGCGTCCTGCGGCGTGGTCGCGTTCGCCCCGTGCACGGTGGCGTACGAGCCGACCCAGCGGGACTGGTAGCCGCGGGTGAACCCGACGTTCAGGCGGCCCTGGAGCATGTGGTCGAGGGTGGCGATCTCCTCCGCGGCGCGGACCGGGTTGTGCGTGGTGAGCACGTAACCCAGGGTCGAGACGCGCATGCGCTTGGAGTGCAGACCCACGAACAGGCTGAACATGCCCGGGTGGTTGGTGATCTCGAAGCCCTCGATCTGCAGGTGGTGCTCGTTGTGCCCGTAACTGGCATAACCGAGTTCGTCGGCCAGCTTGATGTAACCGCGGATCTCCTCGAGATAACGCTGGTACAGCACCTTGTTCTGACCGGCCATGCCCTGCTCGATCTCCGTACGGCGGCCGATCATGCCTGGCTGGATCAGGTGAAACTTCATTCTCGTCCTCCGCCGTCCTGACCGATTCTTCGGTTCCTGGACCGAGGTTGCCGCCTCGACCCACCCCGTGTCAACATCAGCGTTGAAAATTACCCAACACGTGCGTTGATCGGCAGACGATTCAGAGTTAGGCTGCTTTTCGTGGACATCGTCGACGGGTGGATCAACCCCAATCTCGGTGGGCCGGTCACGGGCGACGTCGCGTACCTGTTCCCGGGTCTGGCCGACCGGTTGGAACGGGGGACCAGCCTGGAGCAGTTGGTCGACGAGATGGACGCGTCCGGGGTCAGTCGTGGGGTGCTCTGCTCCGGTTACACAGCCCCGGGCGACCGGGAGTGGGTGCTCAAGGCGCGCGAGGTGCACCCGGATCGTTTCGCGCTGTCCCACGTCGTGGATCCCCGCGCGGGGCTGACGGCCGTGCGCCTGGTCGACGAACTCGTTCGCGACGACAACTACGTCCTGATCCGCATGCTCGGCCTGCAGACGCAGCTGTACTACAACGACCCGGCCTACTACCCGGTCTACGCCCGGTGCGCCGAACTCGGCATCCCGGTCGGGCTCAACGTCGGTTTCCCCGGCCCCCAGGTGCCCAGCAAGTACCAGGACCCGATGCCGATCGACGACGTCTGCGCGTTCTTCCCGGAGCTGACCGTCGTGCTCCAGCACGGCGGGGAGCCCTGGGTCGACACCTGCGTCAAGCTGATGATCAAGTGGCCCAACGTGCACTACATGACCTCGGCGATCGCGCCCAAGCATGTGCCGGCGCAGGTCATCCACTACGCGAACACCCGCGGCGCCGACCGGGTCATGTTCGCCAGTGATTTCCCGTTGCTGACCCACGAGCGCTGTGCCGCCGAGGTGGCCCGTATGCCGTTCAAGGATTCGCAGCGTTTGGCGAAGTTCGCCGCGAACAACGCGGCGGCGCTGTTCTTCCAATCCGATCCGTCGACGGTACGCATGCCTGCCGCCGCCGCCGGTGGATGCTAATTTCAAGCCGTGGCAAACAGCGGGATCGAGGCGCGTCGCCAAGCGGCGATGGAGGAAGGCGGCGCGGCTTACATCGCCCGCCGCGAGGAGATCATCCAGGTCGCCGCCCATGTGTTCCGCGAGCGTGGTCCGGCCGCGACCTTGCGCGATGTGGCCGAGGCGCTGGGCACCGAGCGGGCCTCGATCTACTACTACATCGGCAGCAAGGAAGAACTCCTCCAGGAGATCGTGCGTGAGGCGCTGGCCCGCGACATGGCCGCCGCCCGCGCGATCCGGCGCAGCGAGGTCCGCACGCCCGACAAGATCCGGGCGCTGATCGACTCGATGGTGTTCTCCTACGCGGAGAACTACCCGCACATGAACGTCTACATCGAGGACCTGGGGCGTATCGCGCGGCAGGACAGCGAGTGGGCCATCGACGTCATCGAGGAGACCCGGCAGTACGAGGCGTTGGTCCGCGCGATCCTGATGGAGGGTCAGGAGGATGGGACCTTGCGCGGCGACATCCCGATCAGCGTCAGCGCGATGGCCCTGTTCGGGATGATCAACTGGATGTACCGCTGGTATCGGCCCACCTACCCGGTCCCGCCCCAGGAGATCGCGCACACGCTGTCCGAGATCTTCCTCGGCGGCTACGCGCTGTCGAAGTCCAAGTAACCTCGAACTGACGCCGGGTCAGCCGAGCAACGGTTCGGTGACCGCCCGCAGGTCGGGCTGCTTCTCCAACGTCGCCAACGCCGCGACGACCTCCTCGACCGCGCCGGCCGCGAATCGTCCCGTGCCGCGCACGTTCGCGCCGAACTTCGCGGCCAGTTCCTCCCAAGACATCGGGTCGGCCAGGCTGCCCCGCAGGATCAGCTGTTCGCGGGTGAAAGTCCGGCCGTCGCGGGTGCGCACCGCGACCCGGGCGCCGTTCTGCGGCAGGTCGCCGACGGGATGGATCCGGATGCGGTCGCGGGCCACGCCCAGCCGCGCCAACGAGTCGTCGGTGAACGTCGCGGTGGTGACGGCGTTGTCGGTCAGCGCCGCGGCGATGTTGTAGGCCAGGGAGAACTTGCCCTCCAGGCCGGAGCGCGGCCAGTCGTAGACCAGGACGTCGCGCAGGTTGCGTTCCTCGATGTCGACGTCGACGGAGCTGACATCGGCCAGGCCCAGGCCGTGCTCCCGGAGCACGTGCAGCACCGCGTCGATGGCGTAATGGTTGGCCCCGCAGCACGGATAGGCCTTGAACACCAGTCCTTCGGTGACCGCCCAGCGCCCATTCAACGACGCCTCGCCCAGCTCGTCGAGGACGACCCCCAGTTCGCCCTCACCCCGGCAGATCACGTCGTGCCAGCCGAAGCGCTGCTCGAGGATCTCCTGGCTCGCGGTGAACCCGGCCCCGGCGAGCAACGCCGCCTCGACGGCGGTGCGGTTGGCCAGGCCCGCGTGCAGGGGCTTGGTCATCGTCCCGAAGTTCGCGCGCAGCCCGCCGGCCTGCGTGGCCGCGATGCCGAAGGCGTGCGCCAGTCGGTCGGTGTCGAGGCCGAGCAGCCGACCGGCTGCCGCGGTGCCGCCGAACGCCGCGTACACGCCGGGCTTGTGGTACCCGGCCGCGTACGGGCCGAGCCGGGTGTCGGGGTACATGGTGGTCAGCCGGTGTGCGACCTCGTAGCCGAGCACCAGCGCGTCGAGCAACGCGGCACCGTCGGCCCCGGTCTGCTCGGCCACGGCCAAGGCGGCGGGCACGATCGCGACGCTGACGTGGCCCACGCCGACGCCGATGTCGTCGAAGTCCAGGGCATGACCGGCGGTGCCGTTCACCAGCGCGGCCAAGGTCGGGGACAACCTGCGGCCGGTGCCGAACACGGTCGCGGGTCCGCCCGCGGCCTGCGTCACGGCGTAGTCGCGAGCCAGGGCACCGGCTTCCTCCGCGGCGCCGGCCACGATGCAGCCGAGCAGGTCCAGCAGAGCTTCCTTCAGCACGGCCTGTGCACGTGGTGAAGCGACGCCGGCCGGGGCGTCGGCCACTAAAGCGGCCAGCGCGCGGGTGGGCGAAATCGGTTGCTCAGCCAAGGTGGGCGCGCACCTGCGTACCGGCGTCGTTCAGCCAGCCCTTGCTGCCCGCGTAGGCCATCGTGGCGTCGAATCCGGAGTTCCACTCGGCGTCGCCGGCCAGCGGGCTGAGCGCGCGTAGTTGGGCGATGTCCAGCCAGGCGTGCTTGCCGTCGATCCGGCCCACGTCGCCCAGTTGCGCGTTCGTGGCATCGCAATGCCGCAGTTCCACGCTCAGGGCCTGCAGATTCTCGGCGTCCGCGAGCGCAATGTGCCCGCACGCACCATCCACCACCACAATCATCCGCCAACTCTAGGTCGGAATTCGATTCCTGGTCAACGTTGGAGTTGACGAGAATGGGCCCGCGGAGTGAGATGGCGTCGTGGGTCGTGAGGATTGCGTTCGCGGTTCCATTCTGTAAACATGCGTGTTGACAGTCCCACAGGATCGAGGTCTGGACCCGGAGCATGGCCAGTAGTCGCAACCCGATCGCGGGGCAGGCCGCCATCGTCGGCATCGGGCACACCGTCCAGGGTGAGCTGCCCGGACGCTCGGTCGAGGAGAACGCGGTCGACGCCGCGCTGCTCGCCCTGGCCGACGCGGGCCTGAGCGTCGACGATCTCGACGGCCTGATCGGCTGCAAGTCGGTGCAGGGGCAGGGCAACGATGTCACCGTCGGCCAACTCCTCGGACGCAACCTGCCCTACGTGCAGTCGCTGGACTACGGCACCTGCAACTTCTCGCTGCACCTCGCGGTGATGGCGATCGTCTCCGGCCTGGCGAGCACGATCCTGCTGACCTACGGTGCCAACGCGCGCACGGCCAAGTTCGACTTCGGCAAGCCCATGTACGGCGCCGACATGGCCAGCGCCGCCGGGCTTGTGCACATCTCCGGCCGGGCCGGGCTCGCGCTGCAACGGCACAAGGCCCTCTACGGGACCACCGACGAGCAGTTCGGCATGCTCGCGGTCGGTCAGCGGCAGTGGGCACAGAAGAACCCGAACGCCATCTTCCGCACGCCGATGACAATGGCCGACTATCTGGCCGAGCCGTACATGGTCGAGCCGTTACGCCGTTCCGACGTCACGATGATCTCCGACGGGGGCGTGGCCGTCGTGGTCACCACGGCGGAGCGGGCGCGGAACCTGCCGCAGCAGCCGGTGTACGTGTCCGGCATCGCCGAGCACGCCGGAGTGCGCGGCGAGCACAACCCGGAGAACCTCATGCGCCCCTGGCTCAAGGACTCCGCGAAGGCGATCTGGTCGACCACCGGCCTGACGCCCGCCGACATGGACGCCGTCTACATCCAGGACCCGACCGCGGTCTGGTCGCTGCAGATGCTCGAGTACTACGGCTTCTGCGGCCTCGGCGAAGGCGGCCCGTTCCTCGCCGAAGGACACACGCTGCCCGGTGGCGACCTGCCGCTGAACACCCACGGCGGACAGCTTTCCGAGAGCTACACGTGGGGCTGGATGCACATGGTCGAGGCGGTGCGCCAGCTGCGCGGCCAGGCCGGCGAGCGGCAGTTGGCCGACCCGAAGGTGGCGCTGTACGCGTCGAGTCACGGCTTCCTGAAGGCCGCCGCCTCCGTGCTCTCCACCGAGGAGAGCGTGGCGGCATGAGTGGGGATCTCTCACCGGTCGACGACCCGGTCGCGGGCCCGTTCTTCGCAGGCATCCTCGAAGGCCGCTTCACCGCGCAGCGCTGCAATTCGTGCGAGGCGCTGCGCTGGCCGCCGCTGTCCGGCTGCCCCGATTGCCACAGCCGCTCGACCACCTGGGTCGAGGTCGCGCCCACCGGCACGATCTGGAGCTTCGTCGTCTACCACCGAGCCTTCCAGGCCTCGTTGAAGGAAGAAATCCCTTACACGGTCGCGATGGTCGAGCTCGACGACGGTCCCTACGTCGTCGGCCGACTCGTTCCGGGGGACAAGCCGCCCGCCGTCGGCGACCGCGTGGTCGCCGAGCTCGGCGAGTTCGGCGGCGTGCCGTCCGTGCGTTGGCGCACGGCCTGAGTCGGGAGAGTTGATGGACCAGTCCTTCGGGGTCAAGCTGCCGGGTGTCGTCCCGGGGTACGCGCCGACGTTGCGTGCGGTGCCGGACCTCGTCGGACAGCTCGAGCAGCTCGGCTTCGACGACGTCATGGACGGCGAGCACCTCCTCTACACGCCGGACATGAACCATCCCGGCGGCTCGGGAAACTTCGAGCACAGCCGGACCGAGCAGCACAGCGACCGCTGCGACACCCTGGTCATGTTCGCGGCCATCGCGGCGCGGACGAGCCGGATCAAGATGTTCTCCGGGATCCTGCTCGGTGCCGCGCACAACTTCGCCGTGCTGGCCCGACAGGCCTCGACGCTCGACGTCATCTCCGACGGCCGGTTCGTGCTCGGGGTCGGCGGTGGCTGGAACGCGGCTGAGTTCGACCAGTTGGGCATCCCGGCGGCCGAACGCGCCGCGCGCACCGAGGACACGATCCGCGCCTGCCGCGAGCTGTGGTCGCCGGGCCTGTCCACCTACGAGGGTAAGTGGATCCGCTTCCAGGACGTGGTTTCCGAGCCCGCCCCCCGCACCCCGGGCGGTGTTCCGGTGTGGTGGGGCGGCAACGCGCGCAGCAAGGCGACGGCCCGGCGGGTGGTCACCCTCGGCGACGGCTGGATCGCCCGTGAGGCAGCCGATTACGACGAGATCGCCGAGTCGCTGGACTCGATCCGGGCGGCCTGCGTGGACTACGGCCGCGACCCGGCGACGGTCGGCGCGCGGGCCTCGCTGACCGCTACCGCCGACTGGAATTCCGCGTCGTCGATCGACGTGCTCACCGAGCGTGCGATCGAGCGGGCCCGCAAACTGGCGGCGGTCGGCGTCACGCACTTCAACGTGCCGCTGTCGTACTACGGGATCGAACTCGAGGCCCTGGGCGGCCTGCTGAAAGCGCTGCGCGAGGCCTGAGCTACCGGGCGCGCGCGACAGATGTCAGGTGTCGAACACCGTCGAATCAGAAGCCGAAGTGGCTCAGCCCGGGGTGGTCGGCGGGTCGGGGCCCCAGCGGCCAGTCGTAGCGCCGGTCGGACTCCGCGATCGGCGCGGTGTTGATGGAGGCGTGTCGAATCCGCATGAGTCCGTGCTCGTCGAACTCCCAGTTCTCGTTGCCGTAGGAGCGGAACCACGTGCCGGCGTCGTCGTGGTGCTCGTAGGCGAAACGCACCGCGATGCGGTTGCCGGCCACCGCCCACAGTTCCTTGATCAGCCGGTAGTCCAATTCCGTCTGCCACTTGCGCGTCAGGAACCCGACGACCTGCTCGCGGCCGTCGAGGAACTCGACGCGGTTCCGCCAGTGGGTGTCGATCGTGTAGGCCAGGGACACCTTGTGCGGGTCGCGGGTGTTCCAGGCGTCCTCCGCCGCGCGCACCTTCACGGTGGCGGTCTCCGGGGTGAACGGGGGCAGCGGTGGGCGGGGGGCCTCGGTCAACTCGGACTCCGGAGGGTGTCGGGGAAACGGGGGAGAACGATCGTTCTCCCCTACGCTATCGCCGTGGGAACTCCAGGCGAGCGGGCGGGGCGCAGGGTGCCTCCGACGGAGGCTGTGGCGCGGGGGCGGGCGCTGGACGGCGCCGAGAAGCTGTTCTACGACCACGGGGTGCGGGCGGTGGGGATGGACAGCGTCCGCGACGCCTCCGGGGTCAGCCTCAAGCGGTTGTACGGGCTTTTCGGCTCGAAGGAACAGTTGCTGGTGGAAGCGCTCACCGCGCGGGACCAGCGGTGGATGGCCTCGTTGCAGGCGGCGGTGGACGAGCGGGCCGGCGTGGCGGCTCGGATCGGCGCGGTGTTCGAGTGGTTGCACGAGTGGTTCGGCGAACCGGGTTTCCGTGGCTGCGCGTTCGTGAATGTCTTCGCCGAACTCGGCTCGGTCTCACCAGCGGTGGCCGCTTGCGCCCGGGAGCACAAGGAACGCTTCCGCGACCTGCTGCACCGCGAGACCGCCGCGGCCGGGCTGGACGCGCAGACCGCCGACTCGATCCACCTGCTGGCCGAGGGAGCGATCGTCAACGCCGCGTTGCTCGGGGACCGCGAGGGGGCCCGGACCGCCGGAGCGACGGCGGCGCGACTGTTGGGCGCTAAATCTGACGATGTGTCAGTTCCCTATTGAGCTCGGGCTGGGTGCGTACGGCCGGTGGAGCGGGTTGGGCGCGCAGTGGTGGATCAGGAACAGGTCGCCCTCGCGGCCCCCGCTCTCGGCGCAGGCGTCGCGCTCACTCGGTGCGGAAGGACCCAGCGACCAGTTCCCGTGCCGGTACAGCGAGCCCAGGCCCAGCACCGCAGGGAACACCAGGGCGCTGGCCACCATCCTGTTCCGTATCACCGCGAACTCACTCCCGTCCGTCCGAGTCGTGAGAACCTCGGCCTGGCGGGAGAATGCGTCGTGACGCGGTGCGGTTTGTTGCGCGAGTGTGTCCGTGCGGTGAACTGTTCCTCACCGCGTCCGGTGCAGGCCGTGCCGCCTCAGCCGGACAGCCGCCGCAGCCGCTGTGCCCAGACCCAGGAGCATCGCGGCAACCGGTGTCGTGGCGCCTGCACTCGCAGCCTCGGTGGCCTGGCCGCCGGTGCCCGCGTGCACTTGGTCCGGCGCGTCGGCTTTCCCCTTGGCCGCCGCCTTTTCCGCGTCCTCCTTCTCGTCCGCGACCTCGTCGGCGGACAGGGTGGCGGGGTCGAGCAGGTTGAGGGTGGGGGCGGGGTGGTCGGGTTCCGGGCCGCCCTCGGCCGACTGGTCGATCCACTTGACGACCTGGCCGTTGCTGTAGGTCTGCAGGGCCTTGAACACGACGCTGTTCACGTTGGGCAGGGCGGCGACCTTGACGGGGAACTGGACCGAGTCGTCGCCGCTGATGGTGCCGCCGCTGAACACGATGCTGTCGGCTGTGGTGGTCGCCGACCAGCCGTCCGGTGCCTGCGGGACGACCCCGGTCAGCGGGGTGTCGGTGGGCAGGTCGATTTCGACCTTGACGGTCTTGGCATCGTCCTGCTCATTGGGCACCTTGAACACCAGGGTGGCGTCGGTGCCACCGGGTTTGGCGTCCTTGCTGTGCACGGTCACGTGGGCGTCGGCCACCGCGGCGCTCGCCACGACCAGCGCCCCGGCCGCGGCACATACCAGGACCGCACGTGTCGGCCCTCGACCGGAGCGGGTGTACTGCGCACGGACCACTTGGCTTCCACGACCCATTACCGGCTCCTCCGCCGCCGCGGGCAGGCCCGAGCCTGTTGCCCTCTGCCGGAGAAGTCGGTCGCACGACGCTTGCAGTTCCCTGCAAATGGGACGAATCGTGCGGGCCGCGATTGGTCCGCCCGGAACCCGGAGCTCAGCCGGCGCCGTGTCGTAGATCGCGGCGCCAGTGCACCGGCGGGATGTCGGTGGGTTTGATTCCGGCCGGTGCGGCCACGACGTTCGGGATCGCCTGGATCAGGCACACGGCGAAACCCACGTAGCCGGGGGCCGCTGGTTCGCCGGCCATGTTGTCCAGACTGCTCAACGTCGGCTCGATGCTCATCACGGTCCGGGACGAGGGACGGCCCTCGATCGAGAAGATCCACTGACAGTCCGCGGTGACGTGCTCCGGCCGCATGATCGGCGTCAGGTACCAGCCGACGCGCATCACGATGAACGGCTCGTCGCCGACGTATCCGGTCGATTCGTAAGCGACCCGACCGACTCGGCCGGGTTCGATCGTGAGGATCGGCGACTCGAGGCGAACCGGGGCGGCGGCGGAGAACGAGGCCGCCTCGATGCGGGACAGCTCGACGCCCATCGCGTCGGCGACCTGCTGGATCATCTGGAACCAGTACTGCTTCTGGTACCACAGCGCGGGGCTGGCCTCGTCCATGGTCGCCGCCGGGTCGCCGTTCAGGCCGATCACCTCGAGGATCCCGGGGTTGGCCTGTGCCACGCAGTCGAAGTACTCCTCGATCGTGATCCGGCGGATGTCGTTGGAGAAGCCGGTCAGCGTCATCGCCAGGCGCTGGGTGACGAAGTCGGGGTTCGCGCCGCCGGCGTAGAAGGTGGCACCCCCGGTTTCGGCGGCGACCTGCAGCCGTTTGCCGACGTCCGGGTCGCGGACGGTCAGGTTGTTGTACGGGTGCGAGGTGATGACGTTCTTGCCTGCCTCGAGCAGCTCGACCAGGTCGCTGATGGTGTCCGCACCCGGATGGTCCAGCGCGGTGTGGATCACCACATCGCAGTCCACCGCGAGGAATTCGGCGCGGTCGGCGGTGGCTGTCACGCCGATCGGGTCGATGCCCACCAGCGTGCCGACGTCGCGACCGGCCTTGGCCGGCGAGTAGACCAGCGCGCCGACCACCTCCAGTTCCGGTAGCCGGACGGCTTCCCGGGCACAGATGGATCCGGCGTCACCGACGCCCCAGATTGCGACGCGATACGGAGCTCTCATGGCCGGTGACATTACAAGTTTCTGAAACTACTTTCAAGAAAATTCTGAAGACCGTTTCAACAAGTTCGGCACAATGACCCGGTGGCCGATCCGCGACGAGCGCGCACCCGAGGCCGGCTGGTGGCCGCCGGTCATCGGTTGATCGCGCGCGACGGTGTTGCCGGGTTGCGCATCCTCGACATCACCAAGGAGGCCGGGGTGGCGCTCGGCTCGTTCCAGAATCACTTCGCCTCCAAGGACGAACTGGTCGCGGCGGTGGTCCGGGAGGCCGTCCAGGCGTTGGCTGCCGAGATCGTCGCCGATCCCGAGCCGGGCGATGAGGCCGAGGTGGCCGTCCGGGCCCTACGCCGGTTCGTCCGACTGGCCCAGGACGACCCCGCGTTCTGCGCGCTGATCGTCAACCTCGCCCACGGTGACGAGCTTTTCGTCGAGGCGATCCGGCCTTACGCGACTGCCGCGCTGCAACGCGCCGTCGATGCCGGCGCCTTCGTGATCGAGGACATCGACCTGACGGTGACTTTCATCGTCGGCGGCGCGCTCGCGGTCATGCGCCGATCCCTGGACGGGCTGACCGAGGCGGACGCCGACGAGCGGCTGGCCCGGTTCGTGGTCGCAGCGATGCAGGTCGCCTCCGCCACCGCCGGCTGACGGGCTGAGTTGAAACAGGTGGGGCGACTTCCGGTGGGCGGGATCGCCTCACCGGTTGCAGCTCTGCCCAGGCGTGGTGATGGGGGCTGGGTGAGCTGGGGGCCCGCCGCGCCTCGCCCGCCGCGCCCGCCTCGCCCCGCCCGCCCCACCGCGCCCGCCCCGCCCGCCACCACGGGGCCGAGTTGCAACGCATGTGGCGATTTGAAGCGGAGATCGCCCCAGGGGTTGCAACTCTGCCCGGTCGTGAATGGAGCGCGACGCGAGGCTCAGTACTCGCCCGGGTCGCCGTCGTAGACATTGCCGTTGTTGCTCAGCGGGCAGACGTCGGGATCCATTGCGTATCCGGAGCTCGGGTCGTTGTTGCAGTTGGGCGCGTGGTGGTGCCCGCCGTGCCCGTGCCCGTGCCCGCCGTGCCCGTGCCCCGCGCCGAGTGCCGGGGCCGCGACCGAGGCGGTGTGGACGGTAGCCGCGCCTGCAGCGACAGGGCTCGCCGACAGCGCGGCGACGGTCAGGGCCAGAGCAGAAAGTGCCTTGCGCATCGCGATCACAACCTTCCTCGTGGAATTCTCCGGTCCGGGACACCGCGTCCCCGACACCCGAACCATCCACCCGCACGACGGTGGAGGCTGTCGCCGGCCCGACCCTGCCGGTGTCAGCTTCCCGACACATCCGCTGAGCAGGCACCCGCTGTACCGGGCCCGAGTCGGTTGAGCCGCTCGGCTCAGAGGCCGGCTTCGTCCGCCGCCTGACGCAATGCCGGGCGGGCCTCGGGCGCGGCGACCGCGATCAGGCGGCGGGCCCGCTCGCCGGCCGAACACCCCCGCAGTTCGGCCACGCCGTGCTCGGTGGCGATCACGTCGACGTCGGCACCGAGAGCGGTGACTCGTTCCACCCGGGGCACGATCCGACTGGTGCCCTTGCCCGTCGACGCGGGCAGCGCGA
Organism: Sporichthyaceae bacterium; assembly: GCA_036269075.1. Classification (NCBI taxonomy): domain Bacteria; kingdom Bacillati; phylum Actinomycetota; class Actinomycetes; order Sporichthyales; family Sporichthyaceae; species Sporichthyaceae bacterium. The sequence goes on along the minus strand of DATASX010000028.1, from coordinate 17,323 downwards.
CGATCGACCGCCCACCCGGGCCGCGCACCGCGGCGCGCAGGTAGTCGACCGAACCGCCGATCGCGCCGACGTAACGGCCGCCCGCGGTTTCACTGTTGACCTGCCCGAAGAGGTCCACCTCGAGCGCCGAGTTGACGCACACGAAGTTCGAGATCTCCGCGATCCGCGCTGGGTCGTGGGTGTAGGCGATCTCCCGCAGAACGAGGTTCGGCTCGTCGGCCGCCAACGCCACCGCTCGGGCGGACCCGAGCACGGCGCCGGCGACGGAGACGCCGCGGTCGATCTCCTTGGCCTTGTTGGTGACGATGCCTTCGCGCATCATCTCCAGCAACGTGTCGCCGATCATGCCGGAGTGCACACCGAGATCGTGGCGGTCGGAAACTGCTGCCAGCACGGCCTCGCCGAGCTTGCCGATGCCGACCTGGATGCAGCTGCCGTCGCGAACGTAGGGGGCGATGTTGGCCCCGATCGCCCGCTCGAGGTCCGACGGCACGGCCTTCGGGTACTCGGGCAGGGGTCGCGACGTGCGGATCGAGGCGGTGATCCGGTCGAGGTGCACGCGGGTGTCGCCACCGACCACCGGCACCTGGTCGTTGATCTCGGCGAGCACGACCCGGGCGTGGGCCACCGCCGGCGCGGCGTAGTCGGATATAACGCCGAGGCTGCACCAGCCGTCCGGGTCCGGCGGGCTGACCGCGACGATCGCGACGTCGGTCGACAGCGGTCCGGCGGAGAGCAGCCACGGCAGTTCGGACATGTGGCAGGGCACGAGGTCCATGTCGCCGCGCGCGATCAGCCCGCCGTTGGGAGGCATGCCGACCGAGGTGACCGGACGGATGCCTGCCGGGCAGCGGGTCAGCACGTCGGTCAGGCTCATGCCGACGAACAGTCGCAGGCTCTCGGGAAGTGGGCCCTGCTCGAACAGCGCGTCGAGGAGGGCGGTCGGTTCGCCGAGGACCTGCGCGGCGACGAGCACGTCGCCCGGCCGCAGGTGTTGTGCGAGATCGTTGCGACTCATCGCACGCGAGATTCCCAGCCTCCGGAGGCTGCTGTCAATACTCGTGTTGACTGATATTGCAGGACAGTCCTTCTTGCTGGACAAGGGGATGTGCGGCCGTGTCAACACCAGAGTTGACTTGGGGATGTCTTGATGCCAAAGTCGATGAAAGGCGGACCGCACCTAAGGTGGCGTGATGAGACATCTGGTCGGGACGACCGACGACCTGCCGACAGGGACGCTGCGCCGGGTCGAGGTGGCCGGTGTGCCGGTGTGCCTGGCGCGGTTGGACGACGGCGCTGTGCATGCGATCGGCGACCTGTGCAGCCACGAGGAGATCGAGCTTTCCGACGGAGACCTCGACGGCTGCGAGGTCATCTGCCCGGCGCACGGCTCGTGCTTCGACGTGCGCACCGGCAAGCCCGACGGCCTGCCCGCCACCGAGCCCGTGCCCACCTACCCGGTGAGCCTCGACGGCGCCGACATCTACGTGGAGATCTGAACTTCGTGAGTGACTGCGACGAGCGAGGAACGAGCGAGGAGCACAAGCGAACAGACGGGTTCGTGAGCGGATACGGGGTGCTCGAATGCCGAAAGTGACGCTGCGTCGGGCCGGATTCGACACAGTGCTCGACGCGGCCGAGGGGACCTCGGTCATGCAGGTCGCGACCGCCAACGGCGTCCACGAGATCCTCGCCGTCTGCGGCGGCGAGATGGCCTGCGCCACCTGCCATGTCTACGTCGAGGACGGCCCGCTCGACGCACTGCCGCCCATCGGCGACGAGGAGGAGGACATGCTCGGTTTCGTCGCCGCACCGCGCGAGTCGAACAGCCGGCTGTCGTGCCAGTTGCTCATGACCTCGGCCACCGACGGCTTGGTCGTCCGAGTCGCCCCGAGGCAGGAATGACCGACGTCGTGATCGTCGGCGGCGGCCAGGCCGGCTGCCAGGTCGCCGCCTCGCTGCGTGAGGAGGGGTTCGCCGGCAACATCGTGATGATCGGCGCCGAGGAGCACCTGCCCTATCAGCGCCCGCCGCTGTCGAAGGCGCACCTGGCCGGCTCGGTCACCCGGGAACGCCTTTTCCTGCGGGCGCAGTCGTGGTTCGCCGAGGCAGGCGTGGAACTGCATCGCGGCCGGAGCGTCGAGTCGATCGACCGAGCCGCCCGCAAGATCCGGCTGTCCGACGGCGAGGTCATGGGCTACGACGTGCTGGTCCTGGCCACCGGCGGCAGGCACCGCGAGATCGTCCTGCCCGGTCGAGACCTGGCCGGCGTGCTGTCGCTGCGCACCTTGGCCGAGGCCGAGGCGATGCGCGAGCGGCTCGAGGCAGCGGGCCACGTGGTCGTCGTGGGCGGCGGGTTCATCGGCCTGGAGGTCGCCGCCACCGCCGCGGCGATGGGCCGTACCACCACGGTGCTCGAACTCGCCCCGCGGCTGATGGGCCGGGTGCTCAGCGCGGCCACCGCCGAGTTCCTGCTCCAGTCGCACCGCACTCGCGGGGTTCGCGTCGAACTGTCCGCAAGCGTCACGGAGTTGCTCGGCACGGGCGGACAGGTCACCGCGGTGGCGACCACCAGCGGGGAGCAGTTGCCCGCGGACCTGGTCGTGCTCGGCGTCGGCGCACTGGCCGAGGACGCTCTGGCCGGTGCGGCCGGGCTGGCCACCGACAACGGCATCCTGGTCGACGAGTTCCTGCGCACTTCCGACGCCGCCGTCTACGCGGTCGGCGACTGCGCGCGCGCCCCGAGCCGCTGGGCCGGTGGTTCGGCCGTGCGGCTGGAATCCGTGCAGAACGCCGTGGAGCAGGCGCGGTGCGCGGCCCGTGACATCGTGGGGCGCAGCGAGCCGTACTGCGCCGTGCCCTGGTTCTGGTCCGACCAGGGCGACGTCAAGTTGCAGATCGCCGGCCTGACGCAGGGTCACGACACGACGGTGACCGTCGGGGCGGTGGACCAAGGTGCCTTCTCCGTGTGGTGCTTCGCGGGCGGCCGCCTGGTCGGCGTGGAGTCGGTCAACCAGGTCAAGGAACATCTGACGGCCCGTAAGATCCTGGCCGCCGGGGTCGCGGTGGGGCCGGAAACGGTGGGCGAAGCAGGGTTCTCGGCGAAGTCCCTGCTGGTGTTCTGACGGTCAGTCAGCCAAAGGCTCCGCGCTCACCTGTTCGCGGAGCAGCCGTTTCGAGACCTTCCCGGTCGCCGTCAACGGCAACGCCGCGCGGTCGCGCACCCACAGGCGAGTCGGCACCTTGTAGCTCGACATGCGGTCCCGGGCCCATTCGACCACGACATCGATCAGCTTCTCGGGATCGACCGCAGGCTGTTCCGCGATCAGCACACAACCCACGGCCTGATCGCCGGTCGCCAGGTCGACCGCGAACACGAACGCCTCGGCCACGTCGGGATGAGTCCCGAGCACGGCCTCGACCTCACTCGGTGAGACGTTGATGCCCTTGGCCTTGATCATCTCCCCGCTGCGCCCGACGAAGCGCAGGCGGCCGTGCTCGTCGAGCGCGCCGAGATCGCCGGTGCGGAACCAGCCGTCGGCGTCGAACGCCGCGTTGTTCAGTTTCGGGTTGTCCAGGTAGCCGGGCGTGATCACCCCGCGGATCCGGACGTGCCCCACGGTACCGACCGGCACCGGAACCCCGGCGTCGTCGACGATGCGCACCTCCTGCGTCGGCAGCGGCGTGCCCTGGCAGGCCATGCGGACCTCCGGCGGGTCGGTGTGCGCGGTGATCGTCGTGTGGCCGTGGCCCTCGGTCATCCCGTAGGCGTTGCACACCTCGCGCACGCCGAGCACCTCGATCGCCAGGCGCAGATCCTCGGCGGTGGCGTTCGCGGTTCCGGTACGCAGTCCCGAGATGTCCCGGCGTGGCAGGTCCGGGCAGGCGACCAACGCCCGGGTGATCGACGCGACGCCGTAGTAGACGGTGCAGCGATGGCGTTCCAGGAATTCCAGCGCGGCCGCGGGCTCGAACCGCTCCTGCAGACACAGGGTCGCCGCGTGAGTCAGCGCGTTGGGCAAGGCGTTCGAGCAGCCGAACACGAAGAACAGCGGTAGCGCGAACCAGATCCGGTCGTCCGCGCGCACCCCTTGCCGCTCGCCGATCGCGTGTCCGGTGCGGACCAGGCCGGCCTGGCCGAGCCGGACCGCCTTGGGCTCGGCGGTGCTCCCGCTGGTGAACAGCACCAGGGCGTCGTCGTCCTCGCGGGTCGGCGCGGTCCGCAGTGCGGAAATCGCCTCGTCCAGAGCGGTTGCTTCGGTTACTTCGGTTACCTCGTCGCCCCGTTCGCAGAACACCAGGTCCGTGGTCAGTCCGATGCGCGCGGCGATCTCGGTGTCGGTGACGACCACCCGCGGCTGCGCCCGCCGCAGCACGCCCGCGGTCTCGGCGGGTCGTTGCCAGGTGTTCAACGGAAGCGCGCTCGCGCCGAGCACGTGGGCGGCCAGCAACGCCAGGCACCACCGCACCCCGTTCGGCAACGCGACACCGACCCGATCGCCCGGTCGCACGCCGACGGCACGCAGTCGGCCGGCCAGGGCGACGGCAGTCCGTGCGGCCGTCGCGTAGGTCGCCGACCCGTCCTCGGCCACGACGAACAGTCGGTCCGGACAGTGCTCGGCAACGGCCGCGAGCACCTGGGGCGTGGTCCGCACCTCGAGGTCGGCGAACTCGTACACGACCGTAAGGTTATCCAATCATCACTCGTGTTGACAGGGTCGGATTCCCGATGGGACTCTCGCGGAAACAGCGGAGCATTCTGCAAGGAGTCGATCGATGCCGACCTCGACGGCGCTGACCCGGGTTGCATCCGGATACGGGCTGCTCGAGGGTGGCCGCTGGCATCCCGAGCAAGGCCTGTTGTTCAGCGACATGCTCGGCGCCGGGGGAGTGCACGCGTTGCGTCCCGGCGCCGAACATCCGGTGACCGTGCTGCCGCATCGCAAGGGGATCGGCGGCCTGGTCCCGCACGTTGCGGGCGGTCTGGTCGTCAGCGGCCGCAACGTGTCCCACAAACACTTCGACGGCACCGGCTCGGTTCTGCACGAGACCGCGGCCGACGAGCAGTTCTTCAACGACCTCACCGCGGACCGGGCCGGGCGGCTCTACGTCGGATCGGTGCCGGTCGTGCACGACGGCTCGCAGCGCGGCCGGCTCTACCGGATCGACCTCGACGGCCATTTCGACGTGCTCGCCGACGACGTCCTGATCAGCAACGGGCTCGGGGCCGACCCGACGGACACCTGGCTCTACCACGTGGACAGCCCGCGCAGGGCGATCCGCCGCTACCGCCTGGCCGACGGTGGGCACGAGAGCTTCGTGGACACCAGCGAGTACGCCGGGGTGCCGGACGGTCTTGCGGTCGCTGCCGACGGTTCGGTGTGGGTGGCCATGGCCGGCGGTGGCGTCGTGGTCGCCTGGGACGCATCGGGTCGACGGAGCGCCGAGATCGCCGTCCCGGCCGAACTGGTCACCTCGGTCTGCTTCGGCGACGCGGACCTGCGCACGCTCTACGTGCTCAGCGGCAGCAACGCCGAGCATCCCGATCCGGAGGGCGGTTCGGTGTTCCGGACCCCTGCGCCGTGCGTCGGGCTGCCTTCCCCACAGGCTCGGATCTGTCTGGCCTGAATCGGCAATTTCGACTACACTCAACACTGATGTTGATTGCTCTCCCGAATTGCCTCACGGCCTCTACAGCCCGGCGCTGACGAGACGGACGGTGTCCGCATGACGCTCCCCTCCGCCGACCGGACCGACGGCCCCGGGATTCTCGACGGCCTGCGGGTCGTCGAGCTTGCCGACGAGACCGCCGCGTATGCAGGCCTGCTGTTGGCCGGTCTCGGTGCCGACGTCGTCAAGATCGAGTCACCGCAGGGCAGCCGAACCCGGGCCATCGGCCCGTTCGCCGGTTCGCCGTCGCCGGAGACCTCGCTGTTCTTCTGGCAGCACAACCGGGGCAAGCGCTCGCTGGTCGTCGACCCGGCCTCGGCGGCCGACATCGACACGTTGGTGAAACTGATCGGCACCGCCGACGTTCTGCTGCTGGCCGGCGCCGACGCGGCTTGGACACTGGGCCACGAACTGTTGGGCGAGGCCGCGCTGCGCGCGAAGTTCCCGCGGCTGGTGATCGCGCGGATGACGCCCTTCGGCGACGACGGCCCGTGGGCCGGCCACCAGGGTTGCGACCTGGTGCACCTGGCCCTGGGCGGCCCGGTGATGAACTGCGGCTACGACCCGTTGCCGGACGGCACCTACGATCTGCCGCCGATCGCGCCCGCGGCCTGGAACGCCTATGTCATCGCCGGCGAGCAGATGATGATCGGGATCATGGCCGCGGTCGTCCACCAGGAGCGGACCGGGGCCGGACAGTCGGTATCCTGCGCCGTCCACGAGGCGGTCGCCAAGAGCACCGAACTCGACCTGATGAACTGGGTCTTCCGCCGCGCCCCGTTGAACCGCCAGACCTGTCGGCACGCGGCCGAGAAGGTCTCCACGGTTCCGACGATCGCGTCGACCAAGGACGGCCGCTGGGTCATCACGATGCCGATGGGGGCGAAGAACGAGGCGCAGATCGTCGAATTCCTTGCCGCGCAAGGCATGCCGGTCGACCTGGAGGACTCGACGGGCGCGGAGGGCGGCCGCAACATTCCCGGCAGTTCCGCGGTCAGCAGCCGCACGGCCCGGCTGACCGACCAGTTGGCGCGGTTCGTCCACAAGCACACCTACGACTCGTTCCCGTGGCTCGCGGCTCAGGACGCCGGCGTCGTGTGTGCCCCGCTACGCAAGCCGGGGGAGAACGTCGACGACCCGCACTGGGTGGCGCGCGGCACCTTCGCCAGTGTCGAGCACCCCGAGGCCGGCCGCAGTTTCACCTACGCGGTGAGCAAATGGATCTCCACCGAGCCGCACTGGACGGTCGGCCGCCGCGCCCCGCTGCTGGGCGAGGACACCGCAGCGATCCTCGAGGAGCTCGCCAAGGAGGACGACGAGCCAGTGCGCGCCTCGATCAGCGTGGCCCCGCGCGTCGAGACCGCGCCGCTTTCCCCGCACGGAAAGCCTTTCCCGCTGTCCGGCGTCCGGATCTTCGACTTCAGTTGGTTCCTGGCCTCGGCCGGCGGCACGCGGTTCCTCACGGCGTTGGGTGCCGAGTGCATCAAGGTCGAGTGGAAGGCCAACCCGGACACCCGTATCGCGGCGATGGCCCCGGTCGGCGGCCGCGCCGCCCGCGACGCCGCCACCGAACCGTTGCCCGGAGTCACCGACCCGGACATGGGCGGGCAGTTCAACAACAAGAACCCCGGCAAGCGCGGGCTCTCGTTGAACGTGCGGCATCCCGAGGGGTTGGCGATCGCCCGCAGGCTGATCGCGATCTCCGACATCGTCGCCGAAGGTTTCTCCCCGGGTGTGCTCGACCGCTGGGGCCTGGGCTACGGCGCCCTGTGCGAGATCAAGCCCGACATCATCTACGCCCAGCAGTCCGGCATGGGCACCGCCGGCAGTTACGGCCGGCTGCGTGCCGTCGGCCCGATCGCTGCCGCGTTGTCCGGCGTCTCGGAGATGTCCGGGCTGCCGGAGCCGGCGATGCCCGCCGGCTGGGGCTACTCATACCTGGACTGGATCGGCGCGTACAGCTTCGCGACCGCGATGCTGGCTGCCCTGCACTACCGCGACCGGACCGGCCGCGGGCAGTGGATCGACGCCTCGCAGACCGAGTCCGGCATCTTCCTGAGCGGCGGCGCGGTGCTCGAGGCCTCGGCCACCGGCCGGCCGTGGACCCGGACCGGCAACCGGTCGGTGACCGGCGACGCGGCACCGCATGGCATCTACCGTTGTGCCGGCGGTGACCGGTGGATCGCGATCGCGTGCTTGACCGACGCCCACTGGCGCGCTCTGGCCACGGTGATCGGCCAGAGCTGGGCGACCGCGGACCGGTTCGCGACGCTCACCGGGCGCTTGGCCCAACAGGACGAGTTGGACCGCCTGCTGAACGACTGGACCAGCAGCCGCGCGGACTACCCACTGATGGATCTGCTGCAGGGCAACGGAATTCCGGCCGGGGTGTGCCAAACGGCCGGTGACCGGTGCGACCGCGACCCGCAGTTGGCGCACCTGAACTGGCTGACCGAGGTGACCGGCACGAAGATCGGCCGTTGGCCGTTGGCCGAGTTCCCGGTGCGGCTTGCGGAGACCCCGGCCCACATCGGCGGCCCGATCGACCGGGCCGCGCCGTGCTACGGTGAGGACAACGAGTGGGTGCTCGGGGAGCTGCTCGGAATGTCGAGCGGGGAGATCACCCGGCTCGCCGAGGACGGCGTGATCTGAGGCTGGATCGGCGCGAAGCCGGTCGCCGGCACGAACAAGGTGGCGACGTACATCATCGCCACGGTCAGGCCCATGGTCCCCAGCGTCGTCGCCCGGATGAGGCCCTGCGACGGATGCGCGGTGTGCAGGACCGTGAACAACACCGCGGGCAGCAGCAGCAAGCCGATGACCATACTGACGAACGGCAGGAAGAACGCCGGCAGCAACTGCTCGCGGGTCGGCATCGATCGGCGCAGCCGCGCGCCGACGGTCCCGATCGACAGCACGATCGTCGTGTTCAGCAGGCAGATGAACAGCGGGAAGTGCCCGAGCCGGAACGCGCCCGGGCCGTAGTAGGTGTACAGGTGCACGCTGTTGATCAGGAACAGTTCGGTGACCGCCAGGTAGACCGCCATCGGCACGCAGAGCATGGCCAAGCGCCGGCGGCCGGCGCCGCGCTCGACCAGCCACCAGAAGATCAGCCCGAACCCGCCGTAGCAGACCGGGTAGCTGAAGAACGTCCACCACGGCAAGGAGTTCCCGTAGGCGGTGTAGATCGTCTGCTGCCCCGGCGCGAAGTACCAGAGCCCGGCGACCATGTCCGGCAGCGGCTCGATCAGCGCCGACGCCGTCGAGCCGACGACGATCGCCATCGGTACCCAGGTCCCGTAGCGCCGCCGCAGTTGCAGGGCCGCGCCGACCAGCAGGAGCATGCCGACGGCGATCAACACGTCGAGGGTCGCCTGACCGGTCCGATCGGTCGCGCGGTTCACCAGATCCGGCGACGGCAACGGGAAGTTGGTCATCGCGGGTCCCAGCAGACCAGGAGCTTTCGGTAGCTGCGGCTGGTGCCGTAGCGCGCCTCGGCGGCGTCGTCGCCGGCGAGGGTGAAGCCGGGGATCCGGGCCAACACCTGTTCGAGCACGACCCGAAGTTCCAAGCGGGCCAGCGGGGCGCCGACGCAGCGGTGGATGCCCTGGCCGAACCCGACGTGCCGGTTGGCGTCGCGGCCGAGACGGAACTGCTCCGGCTCGTCGAACTGCTCCGGGTCGCGGTTCGCGCTGCCGTACATCAGCATCACTCGGTCGCCGGCCGGCAGCGTGGTCCCGTCGACGACGATGTTCGCGCGGACCGTGCGGCCCATCCCGGGCAGCGGGGCGACCAGGCGGACCGCTTCCTCGGCGGCGCCGGGGATCAACGACGGGTCGGCGATCAGCTTGCGCTGCAGTTCGGGCTCGCGGGCCAGGTAGTACAGCAGCCCGCCGATCGCCCCGACCGTGGTCTCGTGGCCCGCGCCGAGCAGCAGGAAGGCCATCGAGATCGCGTCGGCGTCGGAAAGCGGCTCGCCGTCGATCCGCAGGGTCGCGATGTCGGAGATCATGTCGTCGGTAGGGGCGGCCCGACGCTCGGCGAGCTTCATCGCCAGATAGCCGACGAATTCCTGGCTCGCCGCCGCGGAGGCAGCAGGATCCTCGGCCGCCGCATAGCCGACGATGCGGTTCATCTGGTCGCGGAATCTGTGCCAGTCGCTGTCCGGCAGGCCCATCAGCGCCGCCATGACCAGCGGGGGCACCGGCTCGGCCAGCGCGGCGGCCAGGTCGATCTCGCCCTTGGCGACGAAGTCGTCGATCAGGCCGTCGACGATGCTGCGGACGCGGTCCTCGAGCTTGGCCATCCGGGCCGGTGACAGCCATTGCTGCATCGGCTTGCGGTACCGGGAGTGCTCGGGCTCGTCCTGCTCCAGGCAGATCTGCGGTGGGATCGGCAGCTTGGGGATCGTGATGCCGTCCGCCGAGCTGAACACCTCGGGGTTCCGCGCGGCCGCCGAGACGTCCGCGTACCGGCTGAGGATCCAGAACCCGTCGTAGTCGGCTACGTGGGCGATGGGGCACCGGTCGCGCAGCTGCGAGTAATAAGGCCCGGGATCCTGGGCCACCTTGTTATCGCGCATCTCGAATCGCACGTGGCACCCCCGGGGAATAGCGGGTCATCAGGACGTCCGTGGAAAACTACTGCCGGTCCGGAACTCCAGTCAACACGTGTGTTGTATGCCAGTCAACACTGGCGTAGAGTCGGCCGGAACCGCAAAGCCGTCGCAAGGAGGCGACCTGCGTGTCGGACATGACCCTGCAGGTGCGGAAGGTCAACATCGACTTCAGTGACGCCCGCATCGACTGGAACCCGACCGGCCCCGAGTTCAGCCATGTCTTCAACGCGTTCTCCTCGCTGGCACCCCAGCTGGAACCGTTCCTGATCAAGGTGATGCGCGAGGCCAAGACCCGCGTGCCCGCCGACGACACCGCCCTGCTGGCCGATATTGACCTGTTCAACTCGCAGGAGGCGCGGCACTACCGGATGCACGCGCAGTTCAACAAGGTGCTCTACGCGGCCGGGTACGACCTGGCCGCGGCCGAGGAGAAGCTCAAGGCCGACTACGAACGCTTCCTGAGTACCAAGGGCTCGAAGTTCTGCCTGGCCTACTCGGAAGGCTTCGAGACCCTCGGCCCGGCGCTGTCGGGATTCTTCTTCGACCGGTCGCCGGAGCTGCTGGGGCAGTGGCACGAGCCGACGACGTTCCTGTGGCTCTGGCACGTCGCCGAGGAGTACGAGCACCGCGCGGTGGTCAACGGCACCTTCCGGCTGCTCCACGACGACCACTGGTACCGCCTGTACGGCCTCTGGTACGCGCTGCTGCACATCTTCGGGTACGTCATCAAGAACTCGAACCGCATGATCAAGCACGACCTCGCGACCGGGCGGGTCAACGGCCGCCTGCGCAGCCGGGTCCGTCAGGTCAGCTCACTGCTCGGCTTGTTGCGCTACGCCGGGCCGCGGATCGCCAAGTGCCACCGGCGGTCCTACGACCCCACGAAGTTCCCGCCCATGGAGGGCGCCCTGTTCATTCTCGCCCGCGCCTCGGAGAAGTACGGCGTGGCCGACTGACGATCTGCGCAGCAGCGGAAGGATTCGCATGAAGGCAGCAGTGTTCACCGGGGTCGATCTCCCGGTGTCGATCGAGGACGTCACGCCGATCGCGCCGGGCCCGAACGACGTCGTGGTGCGCATCGCCGCGTCCGGGGTCTGTCACTCCGATCTGTCCATCGTGGACGGCACGCTCGGCTTCCCCCCGCCCGTCATCATCGGCCACGAGGGCGCGGGCGTCGTCGAGGCGATCGGCTCGGCCGTCACCCGGGTCAAGGTCGGCGACAAGGTCATCGCCTCGTTCGTCACCACCTGCGGCGAGTGCTTCTACTGCAAGCGGGACCAGCCGTTCGTCTGTCCGCAGACCTACGCCGCCCACGGCATCGCCCACGCCACCCGGGCCGACGGCTCAGCGCTGACCTGCGTCGGCGGCCTGGGCACGATGGCCGATCTGATGACGGTCAGCGAGCGCGTACTGGTGCCGGTCGAGTCCGACCTGCCGATGGAGCAACTCGCTCTCATCGGGTGCGGCGTGGCAACCGGGGTCGGTGCGGCGCTGGTGACCGCGAACGTCCAGCCCGGCGCCACGGTGGCGATCGTCGGGTGCGGCGGGGTCGGGCAGTCGGTCATCCAGGGCGCCCGGATCGCCGGTGCGGAACGCATCATCGCGATCGACCCGGTCGAACTGAAGCGCGCCGCGGCACTGGCCCGCGGAGCCACCGACGTCATCGACCCGACAGTCGCCGACCCCGTCGAGGCGGTGCGCGAACTGACCGAGGGCCGCGGCGCGGACTACTCCTTCGAGGTCGTCGGTCGCCCGGCGACCATTACCCAGACCGTGGAGCTGACCCGCCCGGCGGGGACAGCCGTGGTGGTCGGCGCGATGGGCCCGACCGACTTCTTCCAGGTGCACGGGCTGAGCTTCATCTACGGGGCCAAACACATCGTGGCCAGCTTCTCGGGCTCGGCCGTGCCGGACCGTGACTTCCCGAACTACGTCCGACTGGCCGAGGCCGGCAAGCTCGACCTGGCCTCGATGATCAGCCGCCGGTACGGCTTCGACCAGGTCAACGAGGCCCTCGACGCGACCGCCAAGGGCGAGGTTCTGCGGGCGGTGCTGGTCCGGTGACGACTGCGATTGACGGCCTCGCGGTCGAGGGGATCGTGGTCAAGTTCGGCGGCCTCGTCGCGGTCGACGGACAGACCCTGGCGGCCCCCCGCGGCCGGATCACCGGCCTGATCGGGCCGAACGGCGCCGGCAAGACCACCACGTTCAACGCCTGCACCGGGCTCGTCCGCCCGGCCGCAGGCACCGTGCACCTGTTCGGTGAGGACATCACGCACGCTGCGCCGCAGGCTCGCGCCCGCAAGGGACTGGGCCGGACCTTCCAGCGGATGGAGCTGTTCGACACGCTCACCGTCGCGGAGAACGTCGCGCTGGGCAAGGAAGCCTCGCTGGCCGGCCGCAACCCGTTCAAGCACCTGCGGGCCACCGCGACGCAGGCCGCGAACCTGCGGCGACTGTCGAGGGACGCGATGGAGCAGTGCGGCATCGGCCACCTGGCGCAACGGCGACCGGCGGATCTGAGTACCGGTCAGCGCCGCCTGGTGGAACTGGCCCGCTGCCTCGCCGGGGAGTTTCCGGTCATGCTGCTGGACGAACCGTCCTCGGGCCTGGACCGCCAGGAGACCGAGGTGTTCGGCCAGATCCTCACGACCGTGGTCGCCGACCGTAACGTCGCGATCCTCATCGTCGAGCACGACATGGCGCTGGTCATGTCGACGTGCAACTACATCCACGTCCTCGACTTCGGCAAGCCGATCTTCGAGGGCACTGCGCGCGAGGTCGCAGCTTCGGCGGTGGTCCGAGCGGCGTACCTCGGCAGCGACGCTGAGCGACTGTCCGGGCTCGACGACGAAGTGGTGGCGGTCTGATGTTCGAGTTGCGTGACATCCACGCCGGTTACTCCGGCACGCAGGTGCTGCGCGGGGTCGACCTGAAGATCCCGCCGTCGAGTGTCGTGGCCCTGCTCGGGCCCAACGGCGCGGGCAAGACGACCCTGTTGCGTGTCGCCACCGGGCTGCTCAAGCCAACCGGCGGCTCGATGCTCATCGACGGCGAGGATGTCACCGGGCTGGCCCCGCACAAGCTGGTGGCCAAGGGCGTCTGTCACGTCCCGGAGGGCCGGGGCATCTTCCGGTCGCTGTCGGTGCGCGACAACCTGCTGCTGCAGGCCACCAAGGGCGACGAGGCCGCCGCGCTGGACCGTGCCGTGACCGCGTTCCCGCGGCTCGGTGAGCGGATGTCGCAGCAGGCCGGGACGATGTCCGGCGGCGAGCAGCAGATGCTTGCGCTGGCCCGGGCCTACGTCCAGCAGCCCCGCTTCGTGCTGCTCGACGAGGTCTCCATGGGCCTGGCCCCGAAGATCGTCGACGAGCTGTTCGAGTTCCTGGCGATGCTCGCCCGCAGCGGCGCTTCACTGCTGCTCGTCGAGCAGTACGTGGCCCGCGCCTTGGCGGTCGCGGACTACGTGTTCCTGCTCAACCGTGGCGAGGTCGTCTTCTCCGGTCAACCGCAGGAGCTCGACGCGGACGCGCTGGCCGAGCGTTACGTCGGCGCCCACTGACACAACCACCGAACACTGACACAACCACCGAACGCGGGCCGGGCGGCAATGCCCGGCCCGCGTTTTGTTTGCGCGTAAGGGAAGCTCAGACCGTCGTAGTGGTCTCGGCGGGCTCGCGGGACGGGCGCCACCCGGTTGCCAGCAGCAGCGCCCCGCCGCCGACCCCGCCGATCAGGGCGATCAGGGCGCCGTAGCGGCCGACCAATCCGTGATAGCCGGACCGGGAGTAGTGGACGATCCCGAGGGCGTGGTCCACGGAGAACTTGCCCGGCCCGAGAACCGCCAGAGCCAGCGCTGCAACCGCGACGACCAGCACGTATTCATAGCCGTCGCGGAAGATGAAGAAGCCGTTCGGGCGGTGCGCCGCCCAGCCGGCCACGACCATGGGGCCGATGAGCGCCGCGGCGGCCAAGGCGTTGAGCAGGCCGAGAACCAGGCCCGCCCCGGCGGCCAGTTCGACCCAGCCGCTCATCAGCGCGTGGACCTTGGCCGGGCGGAATCCCAGCGAGGCGAACCAACGGGCCGTCCCCTCGACGCCGCCCGGCCCGAACAGGTGGTTGCGGCCGTGCAGCGCGATCATCACGCCCAGCGTGACGCGCAGAGCGAGCAGCGCGAGGTGCATCGCGTTCGAACTTCCCACGGTTGCGCCCCCTCAGCTGAATGCGGGGATGACCTCTTCGCCGAACAACCGGATGGAGTCCATCGTGTGTTCGTGCGGCATGTCCTTGTACTGCATGAAGCACAGTAGACGGTCCACGCCGATGGCCTCGTAGTGCTTCGCCATCTTGATGCAGCGCTCGGGGTCGCCGACGACGATCATGTCCTTGCTGTCCAGGTAGTCGTAGCTGAACTTGTCGTAGTCCACGCCGACGAAGCGCCGGTAGTGCTCGTAGGAGCTGCCCTCCTCCATCATGGGGATGAGCGAGCACAGCAGGTCGATCTGGTCGTGCTGGTAGCGCATGACACCGGCCTCGGCACGCTCGCGCGCGAGCTCGCTGGTCTCGGCACAGTGCGTCATCGAGAACACCGCGGTCTGGTTGTTCACGAACTTGCCGATCGGGGTCGCGGTCTTGATCGTCTCGCGGTAGAGCGCGATGCGCCGGGCGACCTCCTCGATCGACAGCGCGAGCGTGAAGGACAGCAGCCCGAGGCCGAGCTTGCCTGCGATCTCGTGGGACTCCGGGCTGGTGCACGACATCCACAGCGGCGGGTGCGGCTGCTGCAGCGGCTTCGGAACCATCGGTCGCGGCGGCTGGGTGAAGTACTTGCCGTTGTGCTCGACGATCGGCTCGGTCCAGGCCTTCAGGATCAGCTCCAGCGACTCCTCCCACATCTCGCGGGTCTCTGCCGGGTTGATACCGAAACCACCGAGTTCGTGCGAGGTGGCCGAGCGCCCGGAGCCGAACTCCAACCGGCCCTGCGAGAGCAGGTCGAGGGTGGCGGCCATCTCGGCAGCGCGGATCGGGTGGTTGTACGGGTAGGGCAGCAAACGGACCCCGTGACCCACGCGCATGGTGGTGGTCTGCGAGGCGATCCAGGAGAGCAGAACCTCGGGCGCCGAGGCATGGGAGAACGACTCCAGGAAGTGGTGCTCCACCGACCAGACGGACTTGAAGCCCATCGCCTCGGCGAACTTGATCTGCTCGATCATTTCCAGGAAGTGACGGGATTCATCGGGCCGAGAAATGCCGAAGGGCATCTGCCATTCGTACAGGAGTCCGAATTCCACCGTGATCTCCGTCTGTTGCCGTTCGGGAAAGGCCCGAGGAAGGTCTGTATGTACGAGAAGATAGTCGGGCCCCGGAACCGCTGTCAACTCATGCGTTGACAAGCCTCGGAGGGGTCGAACCGCCGCTGTGGGTGGGCTTGCGCGGCCTCGCGGACCCGGTCCGGTGGGGACTTGTCAAGCGCTCCGCGCACGAGTGGACAAGTCGATCCAACACCCGCGTTGACTCCGCGCTGCGCGCGGACTACCGTCGGTCGACATCTGGCGATTCTGCGTGCGGAGGTAGGGAACTCATGGGCGCCTCGGTGGGGCTGGAGTCGCGAACCATCACACACACGCTCAGTGAGTACTTGGTCGACCTGCGCTTCGAGGACATCCCGGTCGAGGCGCTGACCTCGTTGAAGATGTTCACGCTGGAATGCATCGGGGCGATGGTCAATTCCCACCCGCAACCGGTCAGCCGCATGCTGGTGCGCTACGCCCGCGAACTCGGTGCCACCGGGCAGTCGGCGATCATCGGCGGCGGCTTCCGCACCTCGATCGCCGAGGCGGCTTACGTCAACGGGTCGCTCGCGCACGCCGACGAGTTGGAGTCCTACGGCACCCTGCCGGGGACCGGGCTGATCCCGCCGATCGCGGCCGGGCTCGCCGTCGGCGAGGCGCAGGACTGCGGCGGCGCCGACTATCTCGCCGCCGTCGTCGCCGGCATCGAGATGCAGGGCCGCCTCGGTCGGGCCGGCATCGGCGCCTGCGACCGTGGCTTCATGGGCATCTCGCTGGTCGGTCCGGCCGGCGCGGCGGTGACCGCCGGGCGGCTGTTCGGGCTCGACGCCGCCCGCATGCGACACGCGCTGGGCACGGCGTTGCCGCTGAGCAACGGCAGCACCCGCGGCTGCGGTTCGATGTCCCACGTCCACGAGGCCGGGGTCCCGGCCCGGACGGGCACGTTCGCCGCGCAACTGGCCCGCGACGGCTTCACCGCCTGCGACGACTACCTGGACGGGTCCTACTCCTGGGGCGAGCAGTTCGCCGGGGGCGGGTCCCGGCCGTACCAGCCGGAGCAGCTGACCGCCGGGCTCGGCGAGAGCCTGTTCCTGCTGGTGGCCGGCGTCGCGCCGAAGCAGTACGGCGCCTGCGGGCTCACCCACCAGACCATCCACGGCACGATCGGGATCATGCGCGAGCACGGCGTGGCGCCGGACGACGTCGTACGGATCGACCTTTACGTGCCCGCCTGGGCCGATCGCATCGCCCCGTACCGCGACCCGGACAGCGGCGAGCAGGCGAAATTCAGCATCCGCCAGGGCGTGGCGGGCCTGCTGGTCGGCGGCATCCCCGTGCTGCCCTACACCCACGCGTTCTCCGACTCCGCCTCCCGCGACCCGCGCTACGTCGCGGCCCGTGAGCGCGTGCACATCCACGTCGACGACAGCGCCAGCGTCCGTGCGTTCGCCGACCAGACAGTGGTCGTGACCCTGCGCGACGGCCAGATGATCCGCCGCGTCGTGCCCAGCCTGACCGCGGCGATCCCGGACGCGGAGCAGCGCGTCGAGATGGCCCGCCGCACGCTGCGGCGCCTGCCGGAGGCCGACGTGGACCGCGTGGTCGACGTAGTGCTGAACCTCGAGCGGCACAGCGTCCGCGAGCTCAGCGAGCTCGTGGTCGGCACCTCCGTCTGACCGCGCCCCCACCACGGCCCAGACACTCATCTTGTGTCGTGTCGCGCGCCCTACATGTGCTCGGGTAG
>DATASX010000027.1 GCA_036269075.1 Sporichthyaceae bacterium | reverse complement strand
TACAACCACCGCCGCCTCCACAGCTCGATCGGAAACGTCCCACCGGCCGAATTCGAAGCACTCTATTATGCGAATCCCGAATCAAGTAGAATAGTGGAGATGATATCGAACTAGCCTCTAACAAACCCGGGGCGATTCAGTCCTTCCGGGTATGAGCCTCTTTGCTCACTTTCCTGACAGGACCGAACTTTCTCCCCGCGCATGGGAAGCGGCTTGTGTCCAGCTTGTACGAACCTGTGAGTGTTCGTCCGGGCTTGTTCTGATTGACAATCAGATTGCTTCTTGACAAGCAGTTGGGACCCCGCAGGGGGAGCGCGGACCATACCCTACGAAGGTGCTGTGAATGAACTAGGAATACGCCGAGTGGTCTGTCCGGGCAAGGTTTGCGCACCTGTACTAATGCGACTGAAAGTAGCCAGAGCTAGAGCCTTCAGTCCTTCATGTTTGGTTACTTTCAGTCGCACTTAGTAACGAAGGCACAGCACGGTGCGCCAATCAGTTCCGACGAAGGAGTGTCCGATGAAGATCTTCGGTTCGGTGTCGATCCGCAAGGTCGCCGTGGTGAGCGCCTGCGCACTGGCCGCCGCGGGAATCGGGGTGCTCCTACCCGGCGCGGCATCGGCCGCATCAACCCCCCGGTGTCGTCAGGGCCTCGATCTGCGCATCAACTTCGGCTCCGGTGAGGGCGCGGCCGGCAGCACGTACCGGCAGCTGGAGTTCCACAACATCTCCGGCCACAGCTGCTACCTCGACGGCCACCCCGGCGTCTCCTACGTCAACTCGGCCGGCACCCAGGTCGGCCCGGCGGCCACCAAGACCGGGGCGATCCACGACGTCGTGCTCGCGGCCGGCAAGACCGGCTACGCGACGCTGCGCGTCGTCCAGTACCTGAACTACGCCAACTGCACGGTGGCGAACGTCGCCGGTTTCCGGGTCTACCCGCCCGGCAGCACCGCCTCGTCGTTCGTCGCCGACGCCGGAAAGACGTGCTCCAACAAGCAGATCCTGTCGATCAGCGCGGTGTCCCTGACCCAGGGCGGGTGACATGAGGCTGCGGGAAAGCACCCGCTTCGCCTGGCGCGGCATCATCGCGAACAAGTTGCGGTCGCTGCTGACCATGCTCGGCATTGTGATCGGTGTCGCCTCGGTCATCACGCTGGTCGCGGTCGGCACCGGCTCGAACCAGGCAGTCGCCGCGTCGATCGCCCGGCTGGGTTCCAGCACGCTGAACGTGATCCCGATGCCGACCGGCAACGGCGGGCACGGCAGTTCCTTCCAGTCGCAGCTGCGCCGGGTGCTCGGCATCAAGGTGAAGTCCGACAATGGCACCCACACCCAGGGCGCGACTCTGAGCTACAGCGACGTCAGCGCGCTGCAGAACCAGAACTCCGCACCGGACGTCGCTGGCGTGTCACCGTTGGTGAGCGTGCGCAATGTGGCCGCGACCCTGAGCAACTCGTCGCACACGGTGTCATCGTGGGTCGGAGCGACGGCCAACTACGAGCAGATCGACAACGACACCGTCACCGCAGGCACATTCTTCAGCGACGCGCAGAACGCCGCCCACGCGCACGTCGCCGTCGTCGGTGTCAGCGTCGCTTCGGACCTGGTGTCCGGCGACCCGTCGCAGCTGGTCGGTCAGCAGGTGCGGTTCAACCGCCAGCCGTTCACGGTCGTCGGGATCCTCGGCTCGAAGGGCTACTCCGGCCAGCAGGACCTCGACGACAAGGTGATCGCCCCGATCACGGCCACGCAGGACGCGTTGTCCGGCTACAACCCCGGCAGCGCGGGCGAGTTGAGCGGCATCGCCGTAGAGGCGACATCGCCGACCACGACCGCTGAGGCGCAGAACGAGGTGCAGACGATCCTCGATGAGACACACCACGTCTCGGCCCTCAACACCCAGGTGGTCGTCTTCAACGCCTCCTCGATCCTGTCCGCATCTTCGTCGTCGAGCCACACGCTGACGATCCTGCTCGCCGCGGTGGCCGGCATCTCGCTGCTGGTCGGCGGCATCGGGGTCATGAACATCATGCTGGTGTCAGTGACCGAGCGGACCCGAGAAATCGGCATCCGTAAGGCGATCGGCGGCGACCGCCGGGACATCATCCGGCAGTTCCTGACCGAGGCCGTGATCCTGTCGATGCTCGGCGGGATGCTCGGGATCGCGTTCGGCTTCGTCGCCTCCCGGTTCACGATCGCCGGGGTGCAACCGGTGATCGCGCCGTACTCGATCTACCTCGCCTTCGGCGTCTCGCTGTTCACCGGCCTGTTCTTCGGCTTCTACCCGGCCGCCCGCGCCGCGAGCCTGCGGCCCATCGACGCACTGCGATATGAGTGACCGCTTCGTTGCTGTCGTCGACGTTTACGGCAGCGTGTCAGCGCTAATGGCAGCGTGTCGGCCGAAATAACGCCTGACACGCTGCCGTAACGGTCGACGACAGTTACGGCACGGGCAGCCGGCGCACGAGCGGCAGGGGCCAGGTCAGGTGTCGGCGGGGTAGCCGATGGTCACCACGCCGCTGACCGCGGTCCCGGCCTCGAAACCGGCGATGGCGGCGATCGCGGCCAGGTCCGCCGCGGCGGCCGGGCTGTAGAAGCCGGTGACCAGGCCCTCGTCGATCGCGGCCAGTTGCAGCAGCATCAGCAACGCCCCGGAGTCGAACCACCAGAACGGCACCGGCCACTCGATCTCCGCACCGCGGGCGTCCAGCTTCTCCGGCTGCCGATACCGATCGTGATAGGCCTCCTCGCGCACCCCGAGCACGATCTGCACGGGCGCCTGCGAGATCCACGGCGGCAGCCCCCGTTCCAGGTAGTAGCCCTCGGCAAGGTCGGCCAGGCGTCTCCGGTCGTCCGGGTCGGTGACCACCGCGAGCCGGTGCGGCCGGCAATTGCCCGCACTCGGGGCGCGCCGGACAACCCCGACGATCCGGCTCACGACCTCGCCCGGAACCGGGTCGGGGCGGTAGCCACGGACCATCCGGCGGCGCGCCATCAGTTCGTCGAACTGCACCGCGGCCCGCCTCCCGTTCCGTCGGATTGTCCACCGCAGCGCCTATCCTGGGCCCGGTGACGACCCGACGAAGCTTCGGCCTGGCTCTGGCGGCAGCGGCGGCCCTGGCGCTGGCCGGCTGCGAGGCACCCGCCAGCGAGCGGATGCTCGTCGCGACGGCGACCGCCAACCCGTCCGCGATCCCGGTCGTCCCGGCCGGAGACCTGAGCACCAACCCGGCCGGCATGGTCTCCCCCGGCTCACCTGGCCTCGACGGGCCTGAGCAGAACCCGATCCCGGTCGCCCAGCAGGTCGCACCGCCCGGCTACCTGCAAGAGAACACGGATGTCCACGGGATCAAGTGCCTGACCAAGGAACAGATGGCGTTCCACGTGCACACCCGGCTGACCGTGTTCGTCAACGGCGCGGCCCGGCAGATCCCGGCCGCGATCGGGATCGCGCCACCGCTGGGCATCGACCAGAAGCCCAACGGGATGTTCTTCATCAACAACGGCAGCTGCTTCGCCTGGCTGCACACCCACACGCCGGACGGCATCATCCACATCGAGTCGCCGATCCAGCGTCAGTTCACCCTCGGCGACTTCTTCGCCGTGTGGGGTCAGCCGCTGGGCCCGGAGCAGGTCGGGCCGTTCCACGGCACCGTCACCGCGTTCTACAACGGCAAGTGGTACGTCGGCGACCCGCGCAACATCCCGATCGGCTACCACGTCGAGGTTCAGTTGGACGTGGGCAACCCGATCGTGGCCCCGGAGCACATCGCGTTCGGTGGCGGACTCTGAGGGGTAAGCCGCTCCACCGACTGACGGACCGTCAGAAGCTGGCGCCGGGCTCGTAGGCGGCGCGCGTCTGCTGGACCGGCGCGCCCACGCCGTGCGAACCGCCGCCGGGCGCCAGGTGCGCGGCCCCGGCGACCATCAGGTGCGCCTGATCGGGCGAGCGGTTCACGGCGTCGGACAGGATCAGGCCGTCGCGCATGACGACCAGGCGCCCGGCCCGGCTGCCGACCTCGTCCTCGTGGGTGATGACCATGATCGTGCGACCGGACGAGGCGAGCGACTGGAACAGGTCGAGCACATCGGCCGTCGACTTGGAATCCAGCGCACCGGTGGGCTCGTCGGCGAGCAGCAGGACCGGATCGGTGACGATCGCCCGGGCGACCGCGACGCGCTGCTGCTGACCGCCGGACAGCTCCGAGGGCATGTGGCTGCGGCGGTCGGTCAGGCCCACTTTCTCCAGCGCCGCCATGGCGCGCTCGCGCCGCTCGCGGCCGCTGATCCCGGCGTAGATCAGCGGCAGCTCCACGTTGGACAGCGCCGAGGTCCGCGGGATCAGGTTGAAGCTCTGGAAGATGAAGCCGATCTTCTTGTTCCGGACCACCGAGAGCTGGTGCTCGTCGAGCTTGCGCACGTCGGTGCCGTCGAGCAGGTACCGCCCCGCGGTCGGCGCGTCGAGGCAGCCGACGATGTTCATCAGCGTCGACTTGCCCGAGCCGGAGGCGCCCATGATCGCGATGTACTCGCCGCGGTTCACGGTCAGGTCGACGTGGGCGATCGCGTGCACCGCGGTGTCGCCCTCGCCGTAGGTCTTGCGGATCGCCTCGAGCTGGATCGCGGGGCGCCGGGCAGCCGGGACCGAACGGTCCTTCGGTGCACTCATGGGTGGCTCCTCGCGGGCTCGGGCGGGCCGGGGAAGAAGGCGGGAATTCCCCTGATCCCACATGCTACGCACCGCCGTCGGAGGGAAACATTTTCACGGCATGATCTCAGCCCGCACTTTGCTGTGTTACAGGTTTGTTAGCGCTCTGGCGGGGCCTGCTCACCCGGCGTTACGGTGCGCGAAATTCCAGCCCAACGGAGGCGAAGATGACCACGCGCGAAGAAGTTACCGAGGCCGTAGTCATGGCCCGACTGGCCCGCGGGATCAGTTGGGAGGCGCTGGCGAAGTTGGTCGGCAGGCCGGTGGTCTGGTCGACCGCAGCGTTGCTCGGACAGCATCCACTGCCGATCGAGTCGGCCCGTGCCGTGGTCGATGAGCTGGGCCTGGACCCGGCGTTCGTACCGGTGCTGGCGGCCGTGCCCATGCGCGGTGGCTCCGGCGAGGTCCCGTCCGACCCGACGATTTACCGGATGCACGAGGCGTTGAAGGTCTACGGCCCGACGATCAAAGAGTTGATCCACGAGCAGTTCGGTGACGGAATCATGAGCGCGATCAATTTCAGCCTGGACGTCCAACGCAAGGAACTCGACGGCGTCGCCCGGGTGGTCATCACCTTCGACGGGAAGTTCTTGCCGTACGAGTGGGTGTCATCGGAGTAGCTCGTACCCGACAGCCGCGAGTCGGTTGCGCGTCACCGGAACCGATGGTACATCTTCAGTATGATTGTTTCATTGCTCTCGCGGGCACTCGGCGAACGCACCGATGCCGGGGGCGAGGACAGCACCACCGACCGGATCGTCGACGCGGCGCTGCGCCAGTTCGAGTTGTTCGGGGTGGCGCGCTCCACCGTCGAGCAGATCACCAAGCGCTCCGGGCTGGCTCGGGTCACGCTCTACCGCCGCTTCCCGGGCAAGCAGAACCTCGTCGAGGCGGTGATCCTGCGCGAGGTGCGCAAGTTCCTCGACTCCCTCGACGGGCGCCTGGACCAGCTGGCAACGCCCGAGGAAAGGGTCACCGAGGGTTTCGCCTTCACCGTGGACGCGATCCGGTCGCACGTCCTGCTGAACCGGCTGCTGGAGAGCGAGCCGGAATCGGTGCTGCAGTACTTCACGATCGAGGGTGGCCCGGTGATCGCCGCGGCCCGCGACTTCCTGGTCGGCCGGTTGGCCAAGGACTACCCCGGCGACGACCGGGGCAGCAGCGAGCCGGCCGTGGCCGCCGAGCTGGTGGTGCGGCTGGTGATCTCGTTCCTGCTCACCCCGCAGTCCGTGGTCGACCTCGAAGACCCGGACGCGGTGCGCGAGTTCGCCAACCGGTCGCTGGCGCCGCTGCTGCGCGGAGGTAGCGCATGAGCCGCCGGACCGAGCGCACCCGGGCCGTGGTCACCGGTGCCGGCAGTGGCATCGGGCAGGCCTTCGCGGTGGAGCTGGCCCGCCGCGGGGGTCACGTCGTGTGCGCGGACATCGACCCGGTGCGAGCCGGTGAGACCGCCGAGCTCATCGGCCCGGCCGCCCGCGCCGTGCAGTGCGACGTCGCGAGCCTCGAGGAGGTCGAGGCGCTGGCCAAGACCGCCGAGGCGTGGTTCGGCGGGCCGACCGACCTGGTCGTGAACAACGCCGGCGTCGGTTCCGGTGGGCTCGACGTGGGCGAACTGCCGATCGAGGACTGGTCGTGGGTGCTCGGGGTCAACCTCTGGGGCGTGATCCACGGCTGCCACGTGTTCACCCCGGGGCTGCGCGAACTCGGCCGCGGCGGGATCATCAACGTCGCCTCGTCGGCGAGCTTCGCGGCATTCCCGCAGATGTCGGCCTACAACGTGAGCAAGGCCGGTGTGCTCGCCCTGTCCGAGACGCTGGCCGCCGAGTTGTCCGGCAGCGGTGTCGCGGTCACCGTGGTCTGCTCGACGTTCGTCAAGACCAACGTGGTCCGCGACGGCCGGATCTCGGGCCCGGCGACGGACCTGGCCGAGCGCCTGATCGCCAGGACCGGGATGAGCGCCCAGGCCGTCGCCCGGCACGCTCTCGACACCCACGACCGTGGCCGCCTGCACGCCCTACCGCAACTGCACGCCAAGGTGCTCTGGCACGCCAAGCGACACCTGCCCGCGCCCTACACCCGCGCCCTCGGGCTCGGCTTCCGGCTGGCCGACAAGGTCGCTCAGCACATCTGAGGGACCGTAACTTCCTTCGTCCCGCGAGGAGAACCGCAATGGCGCTCGACCTCGACGACGTTCTCGTCAAGATCAAGGACCGACAGTGGGCCCTGGCCGACTTCGACTGGGACGCCCCCGGCGCCGAGAAGATCACCGACGAGCAACGCCCGAAGCTCAAGGCGTTCATGGCCGATCTGGTCTGGATCGAGCAGGTCGGCGGCCGGGCCTTCGCGGCATTGGCCACCAAGGCGCCCACCGACACCCTGCGCGAGATCTACACCTACTTCCATGCCGAGGAGCAACGGCACGCCAATGCCGAAGTCGCGCTGATGAAGCGCTGGGACATGCTCGCCGAGGGTGAGATTCCGGAGCCGAACGTCAACATCCGCCTGGTCATCGACTGGCTGGACAAGCACGCCGACGACACCCCGATGACCACGCTGGGCACGATCATCCCGATGCTCGAGGTGGCCCTCGACGGGGCGCTGCTGAAGTTCCTGCTCGAGCAGGTGGAGGACCCGCTGTGCGCGGAGGTGTTCGCGCGCATCAACAACGACGAGTCCCGCCACCTGGCCGTCGACTTCCACGTGCTGGAGATGCTCGGCGCCGGCCCGATGTACCGATTGCTCATCAACGGCGTGGGCACGCTGCTCACCCCGCGCACCCTGATCGGCCTGCTGTACTACACCCCGCTGCTGTCCCGGATGCGCGACAACGTCATCGCGATGGGGCTGCAGGAGGAGCGGTTGTACGACGCCATCGGGCGATTCGGCCGGACCGGGGACCGCAGCCCGACCACCGGCCGCAACCCGGCCTACCAGGTGCTGAAGTACCACGGTGAGATGGTCGCCAATCGCAGCCACCCGTTCCATCGGGTCGTCGGCAACCCCTTGGTCGCTGTGTCCGGACGCGTGCCGAAACGACTGCTCGGCGCGCTGCCCACCTGGATCTCCGAACTCACCCACCAGCCGGCCGCATGAGCCCGCGACGTAATCCGCAGCCGCTCACCACGCTGATCGTCGGGGCCGGGTTCGCCGGCCTCGGCACCGCGATCCGCTTGCGGGCGGCCGGCATCGAGGACGTCGTGATCCTCGAGCGCGGCAGCGAGGTCGGCGGGACCTGGCGCGACAACACCTATCCGGGCGCGGCCTGCGACATCCCCTCGGTGCTGTACTCGTACTCGTTCGCGCCGAACCCGCAGTGGTCGCAGTTCTACTCGGCCGGCCCGGAGATCCTGCGCTATCTGCATCATCTGGTCGACGAGTTCGGCCTGCGCCCGTTCATCCGCTTCGACGCCGATGTGGTCGACCTGGCCTGGACCGAGCGGTCCGGCACGTGGACGGCCCGCACCGCCGCCGGCGAACAGTTCCGCGCCCGCACCGCGGTGATGGCGCCGGGGCCGCTGTCGAACGCGAGCCTGCCGGCCATCCGCGGTATCGAGACCTTCACCGGCGAGAAGATCCACAGCGCCAGGTGGGACCACGGGATCGACCTGACCGGCAAGCGGGTCGCGGTGATCGGCACCGGGTCCAGTGCCGTGCAGATCATCCCCGAGCTGGTGGCGACCGCGGCTGCGGTCAAGGTCTTCCAGCGCACCCCGGGTTGGGTGCTGCCCCGCCTGCAGTTCGACACCCCAGGGGTCGGGAAATCCTTGTTCGCCAAGGTTCCGCTCGCTCAGAGCGTGGCCCGCAAGGCGGTGTTCCTGGCGCACGAGTCGATCGCGTTGGGCGTGGTCTGGGCCTCCCCGGCCACATCGTTGGTCGAACGCGCCGCCGACCTGCACCGCCGGGTGCAGGTCAAGGATCCCTGGCTGCGAAGGCAACTGACGCCCCGTCACCGGATCGGCTGCAAGCGCATGCTGATCTCCAACGACTACTACCGGGCCTTGCAGCAGGACAACTGCAAGCTGATCACCTGGCCGATCGCCACGATCTCCGAGGCCGGGATCCGGACCGCCGACGGCATCGAGCACCACGTCGACGCGATCGTGTTCGCCACCGGTTTCGACGTCGCCAAGACCGGCACGTCGTTCCCGGTGACCGGCCGGGCGGGCCGGCAACTCACCGACGACTGGCAGCGGGGGGCCTACGCCTACCGCAGCGTGGCCGTCTCGGGTTACCCGAACCTGTTCCTGACGTTCGGTCCGAACTCGGGCCCCGGCCACAACTCGGCGCTGGTCTACATGGAGTCCCAGATCGACTACACGGTCGCAGCAATCTCCCATTTGCGCACCGCGGACCTGCACTCGCTCGACGTGGCGCCCGAGGTGGAGGCGCGCTGGAACGAGCGCATCCAGCAACGCCTGGCCCGCACGACCTGGAACTCCGGCTGCCGAAGTTGGTACCTGACCGACGACGGCTTCAACGCCACCATGTTCCCCGGCTTCGCGACCCAGTACGCCCGCAGCCTGGCGTGGTTCCGACCCGACGACTACCGGATGATCGCCATGCTTCAGCCGGCGGCGACGAGCCGCTCGGCGTAGGAGTCGGCCAACCCGTTCAACGCCGCCGCGCAGTCGCCGGTGAACGACGAGCCGTGCATGATCGCCAGCGTGGTCGGGTTCAGCTCGGCCAGTCGGCGGATCGTCGGGGCGGTGCTCGGGGTGAGGCTGGTCGCGCGGAACATGTCCTCGGCCACCTCGGCCGGGCCGACCGGGTCCGCGGTGGACAGCGCCGGACCGTTGCCGACGCTGCTGAACAGGTCGCCGCACAGCAGTGTGCCGGTCGTCTCCTCGTAGAGCACCCGGGCGTCCCAGCCGTGCGGGACGTGCGGGGTGTCGATGTGCCGCACGCGCTTGCCGCCGAGGTCGATGACCTCGCCGTCGGTCAGCGGTCGCGGCGGCCGGTCGCACAGGTCGTTCATCGACACCATGCAGCCCATCACCCCGTGCGCGACCTGCGCCTGCGGGGCCGCGCCCAGGAACAGATTCATCCCGCCGCACTCGTCCGCCTCGAGATGACCGAAGGTGATCCACCGCAAAGTCGCCGGGTCGATCAGCGTCGCCAGCGCGCCATGCACCAGCGGGAACATCCCGCGCGGCCCGGTGTGGAACAGCAACGGTTGCTCGGCGCGGACCACGAACTGGTTGAACGTGAAACCGGTCGGGCCGATGTCCGGGACGAATGTGGAGAGTCGGAAAATCCCGTCGGCGATCTCGTCGACGGCGGTCTCGGGGGCTGACACGTTGCTCCTCCATGGGGGTGCGGGCGCGGTCTCGACTGCCGCCGAGTCGACCACAGCGAGGGCACGCGGCGCCAGCGAAAGTGCGCACGCTCCGGTCGACCGGAGTAGGTTGGCCGCATGATCGCGCCGCTCCGTGGCGGGAGCCGCCAGGGCTGTCGCGGGTGAACCCGGGACCGCGAAGAACATGAGCGATTACGAGTCGTTCGCGCTGGTTCCGCAGGAATCGGCGGTTCTGATCGAGACCCGCAGCAATGTCGGCCCGATCGTGTTCGGGACGCTCAGCGTGGAGGGCACCGCCGCGCTGAGCATCGACACGAACGACCTCGACGAGACCGCCGCCTTGTCGGCGAGCATGCGGATCCCGGTGGCTTCGTTGGCTTCGGGCAACACGTTGTACGACTCGGAGTTGCGCGACCGCCTCGAGCAGCGGCGCTACCCGTGGATCACCGTCGAGATGGTCAGTTCCCAGCCGCTGGGCAGCGGTCGGTTCGGCGCCGAGGGCGACGTGACCATCCATGGCAGCACCCGGCGCCTGTCGGGCACGTTGAGCCTGACGATGCCGGACGCGAACACGGTCGTGGCGCGGGGCCAACACGTGGTCGACATCCGCGACTTCGCAATTCGGCTACCCAGCATGCTGATGCTCAAGATCTATCCTGACGTCAGCGTCCAGTTCCGAATCACCGCCGTGCGGGCGGCGACGGCTGAGAAGGACATCTGAGTGGGCATCATCCTGGCGTTCTTCGCCGGTTGGGCGACCGCCTCCAAGGCCGGCAGTCAGAGCCACGACGAGGTCGTCGCCGCGTTGAAGGCGGTGCGCGACTCCGAGGAGGTCGCCGACCTCGTGCGGGCCCTGCGCAACCACACCGGGTTCGCCTTCTGCGAGCTCGGCACCCGACTGCTCGACAACGGCGACTCGCGGCCGCCGTCGGTTCCGGACCTGATCGCGCGGGTGCGCACCCTGGTCACTCCGACGAAAGATCCATCTCCCGCATCCTGAGGTACCGGGCGACGTCGGGCAGGTTCTGCACCGCGACGTAGGAGATGCCGACCAGCGCCACCCAGCGCACGACGCCCCGGATCATGTGCAGGCCTCCCCGATGCAGTCCAGCAGTTGGCGCGCGGTGAACGGCTTCACCAGGTAGGAACGCGCACCCTCGCGTTCGGCCCGCTTGAACTCCCGCGGGTCGACGTGGGCCGAGAACAGCACCACCCGCGTGCGGTCCAGCCAGTCCCGGTCGCGCAGCACGTCCAGCATCCTCCACCCGTCCATCCCGGGCAGTTGCAGGTCGAGCAGCACGACGTCGGGCCGGTCCTCGGCCATCACCGCCAGCGCGTCCTCGGCCGTCTCGGCCTCTGCGACGGCGTACCCGGCGCGCTCCAGCAGCAGCCGCGCGAGCAGGCGCGTGTCGGCCGCGTCGTCGACCACGAGTACCTGCCTCATCACTGTCCTCCCCCGATCGCCAGGTCGAAGCGGAACGTCGATCCCTTGCCCGGTTCGCTGTCGACCCAGACCATGCCGCCGTGCAGTTCGACGTACTGCCGGACAATGGCCAGCCCGACGCCGGTGCCACGTTTGGCCCGCGTCGCGCCGGGGATGCGGAAGAAGCGTTCGAAGATTCGCATCTGGTGCTCCTCGTCGATCCCCGGACCTTCGTCGGCGACGGAGATGATGATTCCCTGTCCGCCCGGCTGCGCCGCGACGGTGATCGCCGCAGGTCGCTCCGAGTACTTCGCGGCGTTGCCGACCAGGTTGACCAGGATCCGTTCCAGGGCCTCCGGGTCGGCCCAGACCTGCTGCCCGGCGGGAATTACGACATCGACCGGGCGGCCGCCGAGGCTCGCCGACAGCTGCCGCACCGAGCCGGCGATCAGCTCGCCGAGGTCGATCGAGCGGGGCTCGATGGTCACCCCGCCGGCCTCCAGCCGCGAGTAGTCCAGCAGCCGCTCGACCATCTGCGCCATGTCGGAGGCGTTGCGCTCGATCGGTTCGAGCAGTTGGTCGTGCTCGGCGGCGGTTCCGCGCAGCAGCGAGGCGAAGCCGAGGATCGCCGTCAGCGGGGTCCGCAGTTCGTGGGAGACGGTGGCCAGGAACTCCTCCTTGGCCCGGTCCAGTCGGCGCAGCTCGTGGCTGGCGGACCGCTCGCGTTCCAGCGCCGCGCGAACCGCGATGTCGGCCTGTTTGCGGGCGGTGACGTCCTGACAGACCCCGCGGGCACCGAGCACCGCACCGGCCGCGTCGTGGGCCGGCTCGACCGCCAGGAACACCCAGCCGATCTCGCCGTCGGGCCGCACGATGCGGTGGTCCAGCTCAGCCGCCCGCACGCCGGCCAACGCGTCCTGCACCGCCGACCGGACCTCGGCGCGGTCGTCGGGGTGCACCAGGTCCAGGTGAGCCGGCACCGACAGCTGGGACGCGCCCGGGACGACGTCGAAGATCAGGTACATCCCGGTCGACCACTGCACCACCCCGGCGGCACCGTCGACGACGAAGCTGCCGGTCGCGGCCAGCACCTCGCCGCGCCGGACCCGTTGCTCGCTCTCGGCCAGGGTGCGTTGGGCATCGGCCTGCTCGGTCAGGTCGCGGGCGACCGCCCACCAGCCGGCGCCCCCGGCCGGCGTGACGGTGAGCGCGACCGGGACCACCTGGCCGTCGCTGCGGCGCAGGCTGATTCGGCTGTAGTCGTCGACCCGACCGGCGTGCCCGGCCTGGGCGATCAAGGCGTCGAACGCGGGGCGGCCTGCGGGGAGCAGCAACGCCCGGAACGGTTGGCCGAGCAGTTCCTGTGTGCCGTGGCCGAGGATGCGCCGAGCGGACCGGTTGCACCGGGTCACGCGACCGGCCGCGTCCAGCCGGAACATCGCGTCGGCCGCGGCGTCGAGGATCGCGACGACCTCGGCCTCCGCGACCGTGCCGGCGGCGAGCGAGTTCACGTCGGTCGGAGTCAACTGCGCGGTGCCGGGATTGCGGGCGCCGTTGCCAGCGCGTCGGCCAGGCGTTGCGCGAACGGTCGGGTCCCGAGGCTCTTCTCCAGACAGCCGGCCGCGCCGAGCTCGCGTGCCCGGGCGGCGAACTCGTGGGCGGCGTAACCGGAGTACAGGACGACCCGGGTCGCCGGCGAGGCGTGGAGGATCAGCGGCAGGGCCTCGAGCCCGTCCATGTCCGGCAGCGAGAGGTCGAGCAGCAGGACGTCGGGCGCAGCCGCCGGCTCAGCTCGACGGCCGCCGCCGCCGTGCCGCCCTCAGCACTGACGGCGAAATCCGGACTGGTGCGGATCTGCATGCCGACCAACGTCCGGATGTCCGGCGAGTCGTCGATGATCACGAGCTTCAGCACGCCGCCGCCTCCCCGAACCGGCACTGCGATCCACCGCGCTGGATCGCGTCGCTCGGGTCATCGGCGTATTGCTCGTCGGACTTGAGACCAGGCCGGCCCTACCCGGTCCCTGCCGGCGCCAAAAGTCTCCGACGGCGGGTCGCGGGCGGCAACACCGGAACGGACGAATCCGCCTGGCCCCTTCGGTCCGTACCGAGTTCAGCCGGACTGCTCGGGCGGGAGGTCCGGCTCCGGGTTCGGGCAGGCGACCGGGCCGAGGTGCGAGGTGTGCCGCCAGGCGAACAGGAAGCGGCGCAGCCGCACCCCGCAGTTCCGGCAGTACACGTCGGGCACCTCGATCTCCTTCGCGGTGTCAGCAAGCTGACAGTTCAGCAGTCATCCGGGCGACTGCCGCGGACCGGCCGCACCGGCAGTCTTACGCCATCGGGAAAACCCCGGAAGCACCGAACCGAAGCGCCCCCCACCCGGAGGACACCATGAACATCGTGACCCGCACCCTGGCAGTCGCGTTCGCCGCCGCCGGCCTCACGCTTACGATCGCGCCCCTGGCCGGCGCCGCCACCGCCCCGACCGCGACCGCCGCGATCGCCCCGGCCCACCACTGGGGGCACCACGGCCACCACCGTTGGTTCCACGATGGCCAGTGGAACGACGACTGCGCCAACTACTACTACAACGGCGTCTGGTACCAGAGCTGCGGCGACGACGACTGAAGGTCGTTCCCGACACCCGCGACCCGAGATCCGAGGACCACGGATCCCGGGTCGCGATCGTTGCCGCAGTAGGCGTCCCCCGCGGACCGGGGGTGCGGTGCCCACCGCAACGGCACTCGTCGGGGCACGCGCATCGGCTTAGGCTTCTCGGGCAGGCGAAATCGTTCGAAGGGATTGCCATGCAGTCCAGGCCCGACGCCCAGGTCACGTCGAGTCGGCACCTCCGGTTGCGGACGGGATGAGTCCTTCCCCGAAAGTGACGGTTCGTCAGGTGATCTCGTGGTGACGCCGTCGATGCTCGACCGGCTGATGGGGGACACCGACCCGTTCGACTACAGCCCCCAGGAGATCAAGCAACTTTGGTGGTTCCGGGACGGGTCGATCATGAGCGTGGAGATCCGGGAGCGGCTGTGGCAGGGCCGCGGACTCTGCTACCGGCACGCGTGGGGCTACGCGCTGCTGGAGATCGAGATGATGTCCGCGCGGGCGTTCTCGACCGCGATCCTCTACGCCGACTTCACCGACCGGGCCGCGAAACTGCTCGCCGCCAAGCGGTCCTTCGGTCGGCGACCGAAGTTGCGTGCGTCCGGCCCGTGCCTGACCTGCGACCACCTGCAGGCGACAGCGCACCAGTCGCTGACCGGCGCGGAGTGGCCACGGGGCAGCGAGGTCGTGAACCGGGGCCAGAACACGCGCCTGCTTGTCGGGTGGTGCGAACCGACGTGGCGCGCCGCCTCCTGCCCGGACTGCCTGGGCGGGTCCGGGCCGACCTGCCGACCACACCTGATCGCGGGCGCCACCCCGTCGGCCGAGATCAGCGAGACCCTGGCCGCGCTGGCCGGCCGCTTGGAACCCCTGGTCAGCTCGATGACCGTGGACCGCACCGACATAGGCGACTCGGAACGGTCGTCCTGGATCGAGGCGATCGGCTGGTTCACCGGCTGGCGACCGGGCGGCGCCCCCTGACGGTTCGTCAGGACCGCTACAGGACAAGGACACCGCCCGAGGCGATCGGCCTCGGGCGGCGTCCTTTCCGGTTCAGCTACGGTCGCGGCCGGCTCGCCAACGACTGATGATGCGTGTCGAAGACCGGTCCCTCGCCGGGGCGGTCGAACGGCGGTCCATTCCGCGTCAGGGTGGCGACCAGGATGTTTCGGTAGAGCGCTGGATCGGTCGGGCCGATCGTGTACTGGTTGGAGCCGGTGCCGAGCACCGTTCCGGCCGTGGCCAAGGACTTCGGGATCCGATCGGCTCCGAAGACCATCGTCAAAGTGCCGTCGGGGTTCGGCACCAAACTCGGTGCGTATGCCCGGCCGGAGTAGTACGCGCCGATCCCGAGCGGGGCGTTCTGCCCGTCCGCCAACTGCTTGTCCTGGGTGGCCGAGGCCGCGAAGGAGTAGTCGCTGCTGATCACCGGGATTGGCACCGACCAGTGCTGCCCGTCCGTCGAG
Source organism: Sporichthyaceae bacterium (assembly GCA_036269075.1). Classification (NCBI taxonomy): domain Bacteria; kingdom Bacillati; phylum Actinomycetota; class Actinomycetes; order Sporichthyales; family Sporichthyaceae; species Sporichthyaceae bacterium. Next base: position 5,405 of record DATASX010000027.1, on the reverse strand, counting down.
GTGCTGTAGAAGACGTGGTTGAACGCGTCACTGTCGCCGTCCGCGGCCCAGGCGCCGGACAGGAACAGCTCGTAGATCCCGTCCCGCTGGATGATCGATCCTGCCGAGCCCACCCACCGCATCTCGGTCGTGTCGAACACCCCGCCGGTGTCGGTCCCGCCCGTGGCGGGGCCGGTGCCGTTGCCGGCGTCGTTGTCGGCGTACTCGTTCAGGTTGACGGCCCCGCCGCTGTTGGTCGGGTTCGCAGTGGTCGTGGGGTTGCTGATGTCGTCGTAGGGATGGGTCACGCCGGCCCGCGCGGCGCTCGCGCAGGCGGGGCTCGGACCGGACTTGCCGCAGGTGTTCTGGCCGCTGATCACACCGTCATTCGCCAGCCCCGCGGCGGAGAAGTTGATCCCGTCGGTTGTCCAGGCCACCCGCAGCAGGGTGAGGTCCTCGTTGTTCCCGTAGAGCTTCTCGGGATCGGAGCTCTTCCCCTCACCGATGGCATGGAGCGTGTTGATGTCGACAGTGGAGGCACCCGGCGCGCCGATCCAGGCGTTCTTGGCGTAGCTGCCGCCCGCGTAGCCCGATGGCACCGTGCAGCCGGTGAAGGTGTTGGTGGTCGCGGTCTCGTCGACCGAGTCGCAGCTGACCTGGACGATGGCGCTCGTGGGCGATGTCCCCGCGGTTGTCAGCCCCATCCAGATCTGTACCGGACCGACGAGGCCGTTGCTCTTCGTCGGTGACTGGGCGAAGTCCGCCGCGATGTATGGGCTGGGGATCGCGGAGATGTCGAACGTTCCGCTGCTGGGCAGGGCCCCGGCAGAAGGGACGTTCGCAGCTGTGTAGTAGTTCAGCTCCTTCTCCGTGTACATGACGAAGGTCGCGCCGAACGGCGCCCGGCGGCGGTCGGTCACCGGGTAGCTCGGCAGCACACCGACGATGCCGTCCGGAGCGATCAGGCCGTTGGTCATACCGCTGCCGGTTGGTGCGTCGTACGCCGTGGCCGGGACGATCGGGTCGCCGATGATCGGCGCTCCCTTCGCGAGCGAGTACTGGAGGTTGCCGGAGCCCGCCGTGCAGTCCTCGATCTTGGTGGTGGGGTTCGCGTTGGCCTGGGTGCAGTAGATCGCGGTGCCGTTTGCGTACAACCGCAGCGGCACCGTGTTGTTGAACAAGGTGCCGGTCAGCGGGCTGGCGAATCCTGGCGTGGTGCTGGAGGTGATCGTGACGACCGGGTCCACTGTCAGGCTGGAAAGTCCGCCGTCGCCGGTCGTCTTGTTCGGGCCGCCGGGGACGGTCACCGCTGCCCCCGCGAACCCCAGCACCTGTTCGATGAGGTCCCCGGCTTGGACAATCAGGCTCTGCCCCATGGGAATCGAGCATCCGGTCAGTGAATTCGCGCCCGCGTCCAGAGCAGTGCAGGTGATCACGACCGGTGGGACCGACGCCGGTACCGGGTTCTGGGTCACGTCCACGAAACTCCCCACCACCAACTGTGTGGGAGAGTGCGCGGTGCCGAGGGTGGTCAGCGGGATCGTCGTCCCGCTGCTGCCGGTCGGCACGCTGATCGGCTTGGTGCCGCCGGGCACGAACGCGTCCGGGTCGATGCCGACCGACTCCACCGCGGGCAGGTCGCTGAGTGGCTGCTCCGGGGTCGGGTCGATGCGATGGACGATCATTCCCACGCCCACCGAGTCCCCGGCGGCGCGGGGCAGCGTGTACAGGAAGGACTTGCCACCGATCGTGAGGATGTTCGCGTGGCCCTGGCCGTCGTCGGTGGTGTCGGCTGAGGGACAGTAACCGGGGTTCTCCTCTAGCGCCTGCCCCCGGTAGGTCCAGGTGCGGCCGTTGTCGGTGGACGTGGCCGCGACCAGGGCCTCGTCGGCGTCCTTGGGCCGCCAGTCGAAGTACCCGGTCAGGCTGCCGTCGGGGTTGCGGACCATGTGCGGGAAGTACGCCGGCGAGAACGGCAGCGTCGTGTCCGCGGGCTGCCGCACGGGGTACCTACCCTGGGCGGTCTCCGCGGCCTGGTTCCCGGTTCCGCAGTAGCCATCGAGGGTTCCGGGAGTCCCCACCGTGCCGGTGGGATAGGGAAAGTTGCCGTCCGTGCCGCTGGCCGCGCCCGCGAACACCGCGAGGTTCGGCTCGGTGACCGTACCCCCGCCGGCCGCCGTCTGCGTCTGCACGCCACCCGGTGTGTATGTCGGGTACAGCGTGCCCGCACCGGTCGACGGATAGCGCTGGAATGCGGGATCCCCCTGGAATTCGTTCCAGGGCGCTTGCATCGGGGCGGTGCGCCCGCTGGTGATCTGGGCCAACTGCGGTGTGCCGATGCTGAACGGTAACTGGTCGGCGCCGGTGCCCGTGGCGCTCGCGTCAGTCGCCGGCGAGGCCGGTGCGGCAGCAGCCACGACGGCGGCCACCGCAGCGGCTATCGCGGCCGCCACCGACCCGCGACCTCTCCTTGAAGACATGCTTTCCCCTCCCGACGCGCGGCCACCCTGAGCGAGCGCGCGCGCAATGATCGATCTCGGGCACGACGCCCGAAGTGCAGCCAAATTCCTTCAGCCCCGACGGGCCCGCGTCGGTTCGGGCGCGCCTCTCGATCCGGGGATTCGCCCGTTCGACACCGAGATTTCGCTTGGGTTACCAGCCGGAATCGCCACGGTGACGGCGCACGGCGCGGGAGGATCACGCAGCCGGCGGGGAATCTCGGCCGAGTCGAATCCGCGGGCGGCGAAGACGTGCAGAGGGCCCGACCGGCAACCGGTCGGGCCCTGCGCAATCTGACGGAGCGTCAATCAGGAAGGACTACTTCCTGCTGCCTCCTACTTCCACGTGTAGATCACGAACTGGTCCGGGTCCGGCGCGAAGCCGTTCGGCGAACCGTCCGGGTTGGCCGAGGTGTTGGTGGAGGTGAGCTTGTAGATGAATTCGCGGCCCTGGCCCAGGTTGTGGTCCCAGTTGTTGCTCAGGCGCTCAGCATTGGTGTACGCGAAGCGTTGGTCCAACGAGGCGTCCGAGGAGTAGACGGTGCCGTTGTCCCATTGCGACATCAGGCGCGCCCGAGTCAGGTTGGGTCCGACTGCCTTTGCGGCCGCGGCGAAGATGTTCACCCCGACGTAGCTGGCCTGCACAATGTGGTGATTGGTGCCCTTGTTGGTGCGGGCGTACTTCGTCATCGTGGCGATGAACTCCGGGCCCCAGAGCTTGTACGTGGTGTTGGTCCAGTACCGGTTGACCGGCCACTGGCCGAAGATCGACCCGAGCACCTCGGCTGCCAGGTGGTTACCGGAGATGCCCTTGGGCGGGTAGTAGCCCTGCTGGGCCGCCTCGACCATGAACTTGGCCATGGTGGCCGGGTTGATCACGTAGTGAATGATGTGCTCCGGCGCCGCGGCCCGGAACGCCAGCACGTAAGCGGACATCGAGGTCTCCGAGATCGAGACGTTCGCGCGCTTGACCAGCTTCGAGCCGCTGGCGTCCATGACCTTGGCGACGTTGTTGCACGCCAGTTGCATCTCCGGACTGGTCAGGCAGATCAGCCCGTAGGTCTTGGGCTTGATCACGTTGACGGCCCAGTTCGCCCCGGCCATCGCCTCGTGGATCATCGACATGTGCGTGGGGAACATGAACGGGTCCTGCCACTCGGTCTGGGAATAGGCCCAGGTTCCGAACGCGGGGAGTGAGTACTCCTTGAGGTCGTCGTGAATCGAACCGCTGCCCCAACTCGAGATGCTCATGAGCGAGAAGATCTTGTCCTGGCCCGCGAGCTTCTTCACGCACGCCTTGGTCCGGGAGACCTCGCCGGGGCCGTCGTCGCAGTCGATGAGAGACATGCGCCGACCGAGAATGCCGCCCCGGTCGTTGATCGCGCTCATGCTCGCCGCGATGCCGTTGACGAGTGGGGTGACCAGGACGTTGCCCAGCGCCATCCCGTGCATCGAGATGGTTCCCATCTTGATGGAGTCCTTCGTGACCCCGACGTCGGTCGCGCCCTGCTTGTCGGCCGCAATCCTGACGTTGTCAGCGTCCTGAGCGGCACTCTCGCTCGAGTGCGCGCCGCCGGCCAGGGCGGGAGTCGCGGCCGCGGCCTTGTCGCCGGCCTTCGCCGCGGGCTTCGCGCCCGTGGTCGTGGTGGTTGTGGACAGCGCCTTGGGTGCCGGAGGCGTCACCGCGGCTGCCTTGACGGCCGGAGCCGCCACTGAGGCTGCCTTTCCGGGCGCATTGGTGCCGCTGTTGTCGGAGGCGGCGGCAGGAGCCGCGGCCGTCGCGGTGCTTGTACCCGAGACGGGCGCGACGGGTTGCGCTGCAGCCGGAGCAGCCGGGTTCTCGGCCACGTTCCCGCCGCCGCTCCCGCACGCCGCGAGCACCAGCGCCGCGCTCACCACCGCGGGGGTGAGGCGGATCAGTCGTTTCTTGCTCATCGTCCGCACAAGTACTCCAAATTTCATCGAGCTGGCTTGTGCCGGGGAGGCGCAATCGGTGCGAACGGGGCGTGAGGGCCCGGAACGGACGTGCCCGGCAATCCCAGAAGCGGGACATATGCCTTAAGTACGAACTTTCCGAACGGTCTCACAGATTCTGAGAAAAACCTAAGAGAATCCTGAACGGGGCGAAGGTGCCCCCATCCGGGGTCTCCGGTCGAGCGGGTGAGGGTGGACGGGCCGGCATCGGTGACCCCGAGGGGTGGGCGGAGTCCGGGGCGTCCGCCTGGTGCGGACACGGTCGACCACGTCGACACCGGACGAATCCGTTCGGTCCGTGCAGGTCCAGCCGTTCGACCGAGCGGGTCACTCAACGGGAACCGAGCCGTTGCACGTAGCCTGACTGTCCGTCAGGTCGGACCTTCCGGCCGGAACGCAGAGGGTCGCCGTGAGGTTCAGGACCGCCGAGTTCAGCATCGTCGCTCTGGCCGCCGCACCAGGACTGGCCGCTCGCGGTAGCGGCAACGGCGGCAGGCAGACACCGGGCGGCGGCGCCGCGGCCTCCACCGCGGCGCCCGAGACGGTCAGCCCCAGCCCTTCCCCTCTCAGGTTCCTGGCGGCGGCCGGACGGTTCCGCTGTCCCAATCGTTCGACGTCCGCGCCTGCCGCGCCGCAGGCGGTGTGGCGCGCCTGATCACGGGAGCCACCCCTCCGCTCGATCACCACTCACGGGCAGGGTTGGAACGTGTGTGGCGACTTCTCTCTGAGAGATCGCCCCACCGGTTTCAACTCTGCCCGTCAGTGGCGCAGCACAACAAACCCCAGGTCCGGAAGGCCGGTGACCTGGGGCGCTGGAGCCGCCTATCGGAATCGAACCGATGACCTACGCATTACGAGTGCGTCGCTCTAGCCGTCTGAGCTAAGGCGGCGTGGGGTCAGGCACGCCCGGCCCCGCCGCCGGACAGCCTACGGCACCGGACATCGACCGAAGGT
>DATASX010000026.1 GCA_036269075.1 Sporichthyaceae bacterium | reverse complement strand
GCTGGTTCAGAAGGCCGCGGTCGCCGGCATCCCGGTCCTGTCCGCGGTGTCGGCACCGTCCAGCCTCGCCGCCGACCTGGCCGAGGAGGCCGGCCTCACCCTTGCCGGTTTCGTGCGGGGCGGCGGATTCAATCTTTACTCGCGCCCGGAGCGGGTGCCCGATCGCGGTCGGCTTGCGGTCAGCGGGACTCGAGGAACGTGAGCACCGCCAGGACACGGCGGTGGTCGTTGTCGGTCTCGGGCAGGCTGAGCTTGGCGAGGACGCTGCGAACGTGCTTCTCGACGGTTCCCTCCGTGATCCACAGCTGACGAGCAATGCCCGCGTTGGAGCGGCCTTCCGCCATCAGCCCCAAGACCTCCGCCTCACGCGCGCTCAGCACCGCGAGCGGATCGTCACGACGACGCGCGGCCACCAACTCCTGCACCAGGGCCGGGTCCACGACCGAACCGCCGTTCGCGACCCGCTCGAGGGTGTCGATGAAGTCGTCCACGTCAACCACGCGACTCTTGAGCAGATAGCCGATTCCCCTGCCGCCGGCCAGCAGTTCCATCGCCTGCTCGACCTCGACGTGCGCCGACAGGACGAGCAACGACGTATCGGGAAGTTCCTCCCGGATCACCCGCGCTGCCTCAAGTCCTTCGACCGTATGAGTCGGAGGCATCCGGATGTCGGCCACGACAAGGTCGGGCGCTTGGGCGCGGGCCAAGGTCAGGAGCTGCTCTCCATCGCCGGCCTGCCCGACCACGTCGAACCCCGAGCGCTCGAGCAGACTGGCCAATCCCTCCCTGAGCAGGACGTCGTCGTCGGCCAGGATCACCCGCCGAGCGGTCGTGACCTGGTGGTGCTGCTCGGCTCGTCTGCCGCCGAGCGACGTCGGCTCCGTAGTCATGGCGCGCATTATCAACCAGCGCTGGGCTACGCGGACATCTGGGGGAGCGACGGTGCCGGGGATCACGTGGAATTCGGTTGGGCCCACGCCTTGTCCGGAACGTGAGAATTCCTGCTAGCGGGCATGCACGGCCCCGTCGGTGCTGCGATCCTGAAACCATGCTCCGCTGCCTCATCGTCGACGACAGTTCCCGGTTCCTGGATGCCGCGCGCGAACTTCTGGAGATCGAGGGCATCTGCGTCGTCGGCGTGGCCTCGACCGGTGCGCAGGCACTGAAGCGGGTCGAGGAACTGCGGCCCGACATCGCCCTGGTGGACATCGAGTTGGGCGCCGAGAGTGGCTTCGAGATCGCCAGGCAACTGCACCGGCAGGGCACCCCGGGGGCACTGAGGGTGATCCTGATCTCGACCCATGCGGAGCAGGATTATAGGGACCTGATCGCAGGGAGCCCTGCTCTGGGGTTCGTGCCCAAGTCGGCATTGTCCGCCAGGGCGATCCTCGATCTTCTCGAACGCCAGGGCTGACGGCCGAGGACCTCCCGTACCGCCTGACGGCAGTGCGCGGAGGTCCTCGTCGCGGTCTTCTGAGGGAGGGTCACTTGTCCTCGGGGTTGAGGGCCAGGAAGACAGACCCGGCGGCGGCGCCGGCGACGAGTTGCACCACGACGTACACCCACAACGTCGACCACGTGAACAGGCCCAACACCGTGGTGGCGAGGGTGATGGCCGGGTTGAACACGCCGCCGGAGACGCCGCCGACCGCGATGACCCCCGCGGCCACCGTGAAGCCGACCGCCACGCCGTAGAAGGAGTTGGCCGGGTGGTCCCTGCTCGTGGCTACGTTGAGCACCACGTAACACAGGGCGAAGGTGAACAGAAGTTCCGCGACTGCCGCGGTAGTCATCGCGTGACCGGACAGGGACGGGGCCGCGGTCAGCGCGCGGCGGGCCTCGCCCGCGACGGCCGCCGCGGCGAGCAGTCCGCCCACGAGCTGTGCGACCCAGTAGGCAACGGCGTCGAGCGCCCCGATCCGGCCCCGCACCAGCACCGCCATGGTGACGGCCGGGTTGTAGTGGCCGCCGGAGATGTGCCCACCGGCGTAGATCATGGCCACCAGCACTGCGCCGATGCCCAACGGTGCGAGCGCGTTGTGAGTGATCACGGAGATGCCGGCCGTGAAGACGAGGAAGAACGTCCCAATCAGCTCGGCGGCGTACTTTCGCCCAGCCGACGCGCGGACTGCGGGCCGAGCGCGCATCCATTCCGGGGCAAGGCTGTGCGGTGTGTCGATATCTTCCAGCGTGCTGGTCATTGTGTGTCTCCTTCTAGGTAACCCCCGGGTCATTGCCCGGGAGCTTTGAGCGTCGTATTTCTGCGCGGACACGTCGTCAGGGCCAACGCCCATCTACGGCCCCCACGGGCTGGACAGAGCAGATTCCCGCTGGCCGGTAACGGGGCTGGGCGCCAGCCGCGAAGACGTGCCCGGTCCCCGAAGAGGACGGTGGACGCAGCTGACCTCGGTATCGCAGACCACGGAGGGATCCGCCATGACCCCGACACAGCCCACGCCGCCGACCACGACGGACGCCGGCATTCCGGTCGAGAGTGACGACCATTCGCTCACCGTTGGGCCCGACGGCCCGATACTCCTGCAGGACCATTACCTGATCGAGCAGATGGCGCAGTGGAACCGGGAGCGCACGCCGGAGCGCCAGCCGCATGCCAAGGGCAGTGGGGCCTTCGGCCGGTTCGAGGTGACCAACGACGTCAGCGCCTGGACCAAAGCCGCAGTGTTCCAGCCTGGCACCGCGACCGACCTGTTGGCCAGGTTCTCCACGGTGGCCGGGGAGCGCGGCTCCCCCGACACGTGGCGCGACCCGCGCGGGTTCGCGCTCAAGTTCTACACGTCCGAGGGCAACTACGACATGGTCGGCAACAACACCCCGGTCTTCTTCATCCGCGACCCGCTGAAGTTCCAGCACTTCATCCGCTCGCAGAAGCGCCGCGCCGACAACAACCTGCGCGACCACGACATGCAGTGGGACTTCTGGACGCTCTCACCGGAGTCCGCGCACCAGGTCACCTACTTGATGGGCGACCGCGGGATCCCCCTGACGTGGCGTCACATGAACGGGTACTCCAGCCACACGTACATGTGGATCAACGCCGCAGGCGAGCGGTTCTGGGTCAAGTACCACTTCATCAGCCACCAGGGCGTCGAGTTCCTCACCCAGGCCGAGGCCGACGCGCTGGCCGGCTCGGACGGGGACTTCCACACCCGGGACCTGTTCAACGCGATCCAGCGCGGCGACCACCCGGAGTGGACGCTCAAGGTGCAGATCATGCCGTTCGAGGACGCCAAGACCTACCGGTACAACCCCTTCGACCTGACCAAGGTCTGGCCGCACGGCGACTACCCGCTCACCGAAATCGGTCGGATGACCCTGGACCGCAACCCGACCGACAACCACACCGAGATCGAGCAGGCGGCCTTCGAACCAAGCAACATGGTGCCGGGCATCGGCCCGAGCCCGGACAAGATGCTGCTGGGCCGGATGTTCTCCTACCCGGACGCCCACCGCGCCCGCATCGGCGTCAACTACAACCAGCTGCCGGTGAACGCGCCGAAGTCCGCAGTGCACAGCTACAGCAAGGACGGCGCGATGCGCTACCACAACGTCTCCGACCCCGTGTACGCACCGAACTCCAAGGGCGGCCCGCAGGCCGACACCGCCCGCTACGGCGAGCCCGCGGGCTGGTACACCGACGGGGACATGGTGCGCGCCGCGTACACCCTCCGCGCCGCGGACGACGACTGGGGACAGGCCGGGACATTGGTCCGCGAGGTGTTCGACGACGCACAACGTGCGCGGCTGGTCGACAACATCGTCGGCCACCTCCTCGCCGGGGTCACCGAGCCCGTTCTGGAGCGCGCTTTCGATTACTGGCGCAACGTGGACCACGACCTGGGCGACCGGGTGGAGAAGGGCGTCCGCGCAGGCTCTACCTGAGCGCATCGGCGGACTCGCGAGATCGATTCTGACGCTGCGTCAGTACGGGCCCGACGCCGGAGGGGGGCGCCGGGATGCGTATCCAACCGAACTAACACGAGGGAGAGCAGGAATGCAGCACACACAGCTCCGGACGACCCAGCTGGGGGCCACGGGCCTCGAGATCACCCGCGTCGGACTCGGCGCCTGGGCCATCGGCGGCGGCGGCTGGGAATTCGGCTGGGGACCGCAGGAGGACGAGCAGTCGATCGCCACGATCCACCACGCACTCGAACAGGGCATCAACTGGATCGACACCGCCGCCGCATACGGGTTCGGGCACTCCGAGCGCGTCGTCGGTCGCGCGCTCGAGGGGCTGGCGCAGCGGCCGTACGTGTTCACGAAGGCGTCACTGCTCGAGGGCCCCGACCGACGGGTGGTGCACAGCCTGCGGCGCGACTCGATACTGCGCGAGGCCGAAGCCAGCCTCGACCGGCTCGGCATCGACGCCATCGACCTGTACCAGATCCACTGGCCGATCCCCCCGGCCGACATCGAGGAGGGCTGGTCGGCGCTGGCCGAGCTGAAGGAACAGGGCCTGGTGCGCCACATCGGCGTCTCCAACTTCGACGCCGAGCAGCTGCGCCGCATCTCCTCGATCGCCCCGGTGGAGACCCTCCAACCGCAGTACTCACTGGTCGAGCGTGAGGCCGAGCAGGAGCTCCTGCCGACCGCCGAGCGCGAGGGGATCGGCGTGATCGTCTACTCCCCGATGGGCTCGGGCATCCTCACCGGATCGATGACCCGCAAGCGGATCCAGGAGCTGCCGGACGACGACTGGCGCAGGCACGACGAGCGCTTCCAGGAGCCGCGGCTGAGCCGGACCCTCGCCCTGGTCGACCGGCTGCGGGCCGTCGCCGACCGCCACGGCACCACGCCGGGTGCGGTTGCCGTCGCGTGGACCCTGCGCAACCCGGCGGTCGACGGCGCGATCGTCGGCTTCCGGCGCCCGGACCAGGTCGATCCCATCCTCGCCGCGGCCGGGCTCGAGCTCAGCGACGGCGAAGCCAACCTGCTGCACGACGAGACCTGAAGGAGACCCTGATGACAACCGTCGGATTCGTCGGGCTGGGCGCGATGGGCAGCCGCATGGCGGGCCGTCTGCTCGAGGCCGGCCACCAGGTGTACGGAACCTCCCGCACGCAGGACAAAGCCGCGACGCTCGTCTCCGGCGGCCTGGTCTGGTGCGCGACGCCTCGCGAGGTCGCCGCCGCGGCGGACATGACTCTCAGCTCGGTCAGCGACGACGCCGCCGTCGAGGCGATCACCTCCGGACCGGACGGGATCCTGGCCGGCCTCGGTCGGGGAGACGTCTACATCGACATGAGCACGATCGCCCCCAGCACCAGCCGCCAGGTCGCCGGCCGGGTGCGGGCGATCGGCGCCCAGATGCTCGACGCGCCGGTCTCCGGCAGCGTCCCCGCGGCCGAGGACGGAACCCTCGTGATCATGGTCGGCGGCGAGGAGGCGACCTTCCGTACCGCGGAGCCGCTGCTGCGCGTGCTCGGCCGGACGGTCACCCACATCGGCCCGAACGGCCAGGGACTGCTGCTCAAGCTGGCCGTCAACCTCAACCTGGGCGCGCAGATGCTCGCCTTCAGCGAGGGCCTGCTGCTGGCCGAGCGCGGCGGGATCGACCGCAAGCTCGCCGTGGAGGTGATGACGGACAGCGCCATCGGCTCCCCGATGATGCGGGCCCGGGCGCCGTTGGTCCTCGACCTCCCCGACGAGGCGTGGTTCGACGTCTCCTTGCTGGCCAAGGACCTCGGCCTCGCGCTGACGGCCGGCCGCGAACTCGCGGTCCCACTGCCCGGCGCCACCACCACGGCGGACCTGCTCTCCTGGGCCGCGGCGCTCGGCTACGGGCGACGCGACATCGCCGCCCTGTTCGAGGTGCTCGGCCGGACCGCCACGTCCGAGGTGACCGTCTCCAACGCAAGAGCCGGATGAGCGCCGTCGACGTGGCCGGACCGCTGGCCGGGTCCCCCGTCCCGGCCCGGCCGCGTCGGCCCGCGCACATCCGCGCTGCGATCGTCTCCGCGCTGGCGATCGCGATCGGCTCGCTCTTCATGGCCGCGTACATGCTCGCGCTCGGCGATCCCGTGCCCCACCGGATCTCCGCCGCGACCGTCGGAGACGCCCGCGTGCGGATCGAGGCCGTCACCCGGATTGAGCAGGTGACCGGCGGCGGCGTCGACTTCCGCACTTACCCGTCCCTCGAGTCCGCACTCGGCGCCATGGCACGCCAACAGGTCTACGCCGTTCTCGACGCCAGGTCGCCGACCCCGGACCTGTACGTGGCCGGGGCGTCCGGTGCCTCCGTTGCGCGCGTGCTCTCCAGCGCCGCCGATGGGGACCCGCGGATCCGCGTCATCGACACCCACCCGCTCCCGCCGTCCGACCCGGTGGGGCTCGACGTCTTCTATCTCGTCATCGCCGCGACGATCCTCGGCTTCCTGACCGTGTTCCAGGTCCGCACGAACGCCCCCGGCCTCCCGCTGGTGGGCTGGACCGCATTCCTGCTGGCGTTCGCCCTGGTGGCGTCGCTTGCGCTCGCGCTGCTCGCGGGACCGTTGCTGCACCGTCTCCCCCTGCCTGTCCTGGAGAGCTGGGGGATCCTCGCGCTGCAGGTGATCACGGTGGCCGCATTCACCTCAACGATGGCCGTGCTGATCGGGCCCTGGGCGATCGTGCCGACCTACCTGCTGTTCATGGTGCTCGGCACCACCTCGTCCGGAGGGGCCGTGGCGCCGCCGCTGCTCCCCGGCCTGTTGGCGCTCCTCTCCCAGTGGCTGCCCTCCGGTGCCACCGTCGCGGCGCTGCGGAACACCGTCTACTTCCATTCCGCCCAGCAGGTGCGCCCGCTCGCCGTGCTCGCGGTGTGGGCAATCGCGACGCTCGCCGGGATGCTGTTCCTCTCCCACCGGCGCCGGGCAAGTCCCGGCATCCCCTGACCAGCAGGGCCGGCCGCTTCGCGTCTGACGCTCCATCAGCTCAGCCCGACGGGCCCACCCTGTCTGTGTCCAGGGCGGGCCCGCCGGGTTCCTCGCGATCGCCTACGCGCTGGCGAGCAGACCGTGCGGGTCGAGCACGAACTTCTTCGCGTCTGCCCGGTCGAACTCCTCGTAGCCCAGCGGTGCCTCCTCGAGCGGGAGCACCGTCGCGTTGACGTTGCGCGCGATGTGCGCCCGGTCGCTCAGGATTGCCTCCCGCAGCACCCGGTTGTATCGCATGGTCGGGGTCTGGCCGGTGGCGAAGCTCAGCGACTTGGCCCAGCCGATCCCGAAGCGCAGGGACACCGAACCGTGCCGGGCCGCCTCGTCCTTCGCGCCCGGGTCCTCGGTCACGTAGAGGCCCGGGATGCCGATCCCGCCGGCGGCCCGGGTGACCTCCATGGCCTGGTTCAGCACGGCCGCGTTCTCCTCGGTGCCGTCGTGGTGCCCCTTCGCCTCGAAGCCCACACAGTCCACCGCGGCGTCGACCTCGGGGACCCGCAGGATCTGCTCGATCTGTTCGGGCAGCGACCCGGCCAGCGGATCGACGGTCTCGCAGCCGAAGCTGCGGGCCAGCGCGCGGCGGCCCTCGTTCGGGTCACCGACGATCACAGTGGCCGCCCCGAGGAGCAGCGCCGCGGTCGCGGCAGCCAGCCCGACGGGTCCGCCCCCGGCGATGTAGACAGTCGACCCGGTGCCGACCCCGGCCTGGACACAGCCGTGGTAGCCGGTCGGGAAGATGTCGGTGATCATGGTCAGGTCGAGGATCTTCTCCATCGCCTGGTCCTTGTCGTCGTAACGCAAGGTGTTCCAGTCCGCGTAGGGGACCATCACGTACTCGGCCTGCCCGCCCGGCCAGCCGCCCATGTCCACGTAGCCGTAGGCCCCGCCGGGGTGGTCGTTGACGTGCAGGCAGACGTCGGTACGGCCCTCGATGCAGTTACGGCACCGTCCGCAGGCGACGTTGAACGGCACCGACACCAGATCGCCGACCTTGCGGTACTCGACGTCGCGCCCTACCTCCACGATCTCCCCGGTGATCTCGTGCCCGAGCACGAGACCTTCCGGCGCAGTCGTGCGGCCGCGGACCATGTGCTGGTCGCTGCCGCAGATGTTGGTCGCGACCACCTTGAGGATCACGCCGTGTGGGCACGACCGGTTCTCGTTGATCCGGGGCACCCCGGGGCCGGGCCGCAGCACCAGCTCCGGATAGTCGATCGACTCGACGGAGACCTTTCCCGGCCCCATGTACACCACTGCTCGATTGCCTGCCACGATCCCTGCCTCCTGTGATTGTCTGATGCGGGGTCACTTCGATGTCCTGGCTGGGCTCGCCGGTGCGACCCGCACGCTCCCGCCTCGCCAGCTTCGCGACGCGGGCAGGTTTCCTCGCCGTGGCCAGCACCCCTTCCGTCCGCGGCTGACAGGCATTTCCGGGTACCCGCCAGCTGCAACCGAGGCGGGCTGTGCGTGTCGGACCGTCGATTCATCGCCCGGACGCAGCACATGTGGCTCGAGGGTTACTCCGGCTCGGGGTCCAGGTACTCGAACCGAGCGGCGATGAGTTCGGGCAGGCCTGCGGGCACGGCACGGACAGCCTTCTGCAGCGCCCGGTCGACCAGCGCGCGGATCTTGACGGACCCACGCTCGAACGCCGCGTCGATCAGCGCCTCGGCCAGACCGACCGCGTCGCGACGCCGGGCATGCCTGCTCGTCACGCCAGGTCACCGGCGGCTCGGCGGAGAAGCTCTCGCAACCGGCGCCGGCCGCGGTGCAGGCGAGCGATCACGGTGCCGGGCGACGTGCCCACGATGTAGGCGATCTCCGCGTACGCGAAACCCTCGACGTCGGCCAGGTACACGGCCATCCGGAGCTCCTCCGGCAGTTCCTCCAGCGCCGCCTTGACGGCGCCGCCCGGCAGCCGCAGCAGGGCCTGCACCTCGGCGGAAGCCAACCCGGTCCAGTTTTGCCCACCTGCCCGCACGAGCTGCCGCCCGGTCACGTCCCCCGTGCATTGCCGCCCGGCCCGGCGCCCCCCTCGTTGGCAGCGCTCGAGGTGGCCGTCGACCAGGATCCGGTACAGCCAGACGCGCAGGCGGGTGCCGGACTCGAAGGATCCGAACGCGTTGTAGGCCCTCGTATAGGTCTCCAGGACCAACTCTCCGGCCGCCGCCCGATCGCCGGTGAACCGCAGCGCCGCACCGTACAGCTGATCCAGCAGTGGCATTACGTCCCGCTCGAAACTGACGTTAGGTTCTACGCCCGCGTCCCCCCGCTCGCGGGGATCGCCCGCAGCGGGAGGCGCCGGGGCTGTCGGTTGCCTCATGTCGCTCTCCCTCGTCACGGGAAAGCCTCCCGTTGCAGCGGGACGTTGTCGTCGCCGTCAGCGCCCGTTGTCGCTACCGGTTGGCGGGAATACCCGGTGGCGCCGGCGGTCGCGTGGAATTCGGCGGACGCCGAGGTGACGCGGCCCGCGCTCGACGCCGACGGGGTCGAACCACTTAACTCAAGGACGTGAGTGTGCTGGCCGGCCTGCGCGGCGCGTGGTTGCGGCAGGTTTCACCGACCCGGCGGGTCGCCGCGTGGGTTCTCGCCGGCGCCGGCCCGGCTTTGGTGACGCTCGGCGCGCTGCCGTTGCATTGGCTGCTGCTGCGGGGCGGCTACCTGTTCTTCATGCTGCTGGTGGCCATAGCCGTGGCGATGATCGGTGGCAGCCGGCCGGCGGTCGCCTGCGTGGTGCTGGCCGCGCTGGCCCGCGAAGTCTTCTTCGGTCCCCCGTTCCGGCAGGACGCTGACCTCCGGCCGAACCCACTCTCGCTGATCGGGTTCGGGCTCGCCGGAGGCGCGGTCGTGATCCTGATCGGCGAGCTCACGCGGCTCGCCGGGGAGCAGGCCGCGCTGCGGCGCGTGGCCACCCTGGTGGCCGGCGGCGCACGTCCGGCCGAGGTCTTCACCGCCGTCGCGGACGAGCTGGGCCGTCTGATCGGCGCCGAGGTCACGTTCGTCGCCAGTGTCGACCCGTCCGGCGCCGGCGTGGGCGACCCGCCCGCAGCCGGGACCCCCGCAGAGCATGGCGAGCCCGAGGCGCATATCACCGTCCTCGGCTCGTACGGCCGGGTGAATCGAGAAGTACCGGTGGGCTTCCGGATGAGGCTTGCGCCGGAGATGACCGCCGCAGTGGCCCTGCGGACCGGGCTGCCGGCCCGAATCAACGGCGCGGGACTCGCGAACGGCCCGTTCGGGCCCATCGTCGGCAAGCTCGGTCTACGGGCCGCCGTCGCCGCACCCATCGTGGTCGGGGGTTGCCAGTGGGGCGTCACGGTGGCCGCGACCTCGCGGGAGAACTTCCCGGCAGGCACAGAGTCGCGCATGGCGGATTTCGTGGAGCTCGCCGCGATCGCGATCGCCAATGCGCAGGCCGAACAGGAATTGCGCGAACTGGGCGACACCCAGGCGGCACTGCGACGCCTGGCCACGCTGGTGGCACGGGGAGAGAAACCCGAGGCGATGTTCGGGGCCGCAACCGGCGAGGCTCTACGGCATTTCGGTGGCGGCACCGCCTGGATGATCCGGTACGAGCCGGACGGAACCGCGACCCTGCTCGCCAACGAAGGCTCGCCGGGTCCGCGCTGGCGCGCCGGGGAACCGTGGGAGGGCCATCCGCCGGACGGCGTGACCGCGACGGTCCTACGTACCGGCCTGCCTGCCCGCGTCGAGGACTACCGCGACATCCCGGGAGGGGAGAGCAATCTGCGGGAGGGGGTGCGGGCGGCCGTAGCCGTGCCGATCCACGTCAACGGCAAGCTGTGGGGAGCGATAGCCGTCAGCTCCGGGGACGGGCCGATCCCGCCGGACGCCGAGGTGCGGCTGGCCCAGTTCACCGACCTCGTCGCCACCGCGGTCGCCAATGCGCAGAACTGGTACTCGCTGGAGGCCGGCCGCGACGAACTCGCCGGTCTCCTGCAGGAGCAGGCCGCGCTGCGGCGCATAGCCACCCTCGTCGCCCGGGAGACCCATCCGGCCGAGATCTTCCTGGCCGTCAGCGAGGAGGTGCGCGGCCTCCTCGGCGCCGACAGCGCCGGCATAGCCCGCTTCGAGCCCGATGGTGCCTCCGCCGTGCCTCTCGGCGGCGTCGGGGACGTGCCGCTCAACTTACCGGCCGGCACGGCCGTGCACCTCCATGACTACACGGCCCCGGCCCGGGTGTGGCAGACCGGCCGCTGCGCACAGGTCGACGAGGATGAGTGGAGCGGCGCTTCGGACCCGATGGCACAGCGCCTGCGCGAGCTGGGAATCCGGTCGATGGTGGCCAGCCCGATCACCGTCGAAGGCCGGCTGTGGGGTGTGGCCAATGCCTTGTCGAGGCAAGGACCGTTCCCGTCCGACACCGCCGAGCGGATGGCGGACTTCACCGAGCTCGTCGCCACCGCGGTCGGGAACGCCGAGAGCCGCGCCCAGCTGGCCGCCTCGCGGACCCGGATCGTGGCAGCCGCGGACGAGGCCCGTCGTCGGATCGAGCGGGACCTGCACGACGGCGCCCAACAACACCTTCTGGCGTTGGCGCTGCGGCTGCGCTCCGTGGCGGCGGCACCGCACGAGGGCGTCGACCTCCGTGCGGAGATCACCGAGGTGGCCACCGCGCTCGCAGGCGTGCTGGACGAATTGCAGGAGATCTCCCGTGGCATCCACCCGGCGATCCTGTCCAGCGCCGGATTGGCCTCGGCCCTGCGTGCCCTCGGCCGGCGCTCGGCGATACCGGTGGACATCGCACTGCAGATAGCCGGCCGCCTCCCGGAGGCGCTCGAGGTGGGCGCCTACTACGCCGTCTCGGAGATGCTGACGAACGCGGCCAAGCACGCCCGCGCCTCGGTGGTCCAGGTCGACGCGGAAGCCTCCGGCGGCACACTGCGGATCCGCGTGCGGGACGACGGTGTCGGCGGCGCCGACCCGCAGCGGGGTTCGGGGCTGGTCGGGCTCAAGGACCGCATCGAGGCCCTCGGCGGCACCTTCTCCCTGCTCAGCCCGGCCGGTGGTGGCACCACCGCGTACTTCGAACTTCCGGTACCGGCCGAGGACGGACGGACGGCACCCGGTCCCGGCGCGTAACTCCCGGGCACTGGTTCGGGATTCGACGCGCCCCGCGGGGCTGCGGCCATGCCGCAGCCGCGGCATACCCGCCAGCAGCCATGGCGGATGGCGGCTGCCGGAGGGCGTTGACGGCCGTTACCCGCGCAGACAGGGACGCCGCGCACCGTGAGTCTGAATCGCAGCGTCGTCCTTTGTCAGAAGAGAACCGATGACCGGAGGTTGAGCCCATGTACGTGGTTTGCGGTGCCGGTGCGATCGGCGGGGTCGTGGCCGCGAGGCTGGCCATGGCAGGCCTGCAGGTAATCCTGCTGGCGCGTGGTGCGAACGAGGAGCGAATCCGAGCCCACGGGTTGCGACTGCGCACGCCTACCGAGGACGTGGTGGTGACGGTGCCGACCGTGAC
The DNA here is from genome assembly GCA_036269075.1 of Sporichthyaceae bacterium. Taxonomy (NCBI): domain Bacteria; kingdom Bacillati; phylum Actinomycetota; class Actinomycetes; order Sporichthyales; family Sporichthyaceae; species Sporichthyaceae bacterium. The sequence continues at coordinate 47,974 of DATASX010000026.1, read as the reverse complement.
CTCCCCGCAGGAGCTGGGACCGGCTCCGGACGCGGTGGCACTGTTGGCGGTCAAGTCGCAGGACACTTTCGGGCTGGCTCGCGAGCTGGCCCAGGCGATCGGCGCGGGCTGCCCGGTGGTTTGTCTGCAGAACGGGGTCGACAACGAGCGCACCGCCGCACGGTTCTTCGACAACGTCTACGCCACCGCCGTGATGGCGCCCAACGCCCATCTGCGCCCCGGTGAGTTCGAGGCATACTCCTCGCCGGTCCCGGGAGTCCTGGAACACGGCCGGTACTGCGGCGGTTCGGACGAGCAGTTGGCGAAGCTGGCGGCCGACCTGGGCACGGCCGGGTTCGAGAGTCACGTCGTGCCCGACGTGATGGCGGCCAAGTACGGCAAGCTGCTGAGGAATCTGGGCAACGCCGTCGAGGTGGTCTGCGGCCCGCGGTCACGGAACGGGCCGTTGACGACGGCGGCCCAGGACGAGGGCCGCGCGTGCCTGGATCGCGCGGGAATCGCCTACCGGCACAGTTCGGCGTGGTCCGCCCTGGTGACACCGCGTCAGATCGACGGCCTGGAACGGGCGGGCAGCTCGACCTGGCAGAGCATCGAACGGGGCCGGAGCACCGAGACCGACTACCTCAACGGGGAAATCGTCATGATCGCCCGCCGCGCCGGGGCCCGGGCACCGATCAACAGCGAACTGCAGCGTCTGGTCGCCAGTGTCGAGGCCAGACCCGAGACAGTCGGCACCTACGACGAGGCCGAGGTCGTGGCCCACGCCCTGGCGGTCGAGCCAGAACTCCCCCAACCCACCGAGCCGACCGGCCCGGCAACAGAGAAGGAATGCAGATGCGCAGAAATTCAGTTCTAGCCAAGGCCGCAGGAACGACGGTGGTGTGCATGCTCGCCACAGGACTCCTCCTAGGCGGCACCGCAGCTGCCGGCGCAGCGGACGTGCCGGCGTCCAGGGCCCTGACCCGCACCGTGGCGTCCGACCCGTCCGCTCCCGGCCCCGGCGGCGGACACGCCGGCCACGGGCACGGCGGCGACAGGGACCAAGGCGGCGACGACAGCGACAGCGCCAAGTACCTCTACGGTGACGACGGCTACCACGGTGACGACGGCTACCACGATGGCGACGGCTATCGGGGCGACGGCTATCGGGGCCACGACGGTGACGACGGCTACTACGGAGATTGCGAGTACCACTACTACCGGGGCTACTACAACCCTTACGACGACTGCTGAACCAAGCGTTTCCGTCGCGACCGAGGCGGTCATCGCCCCGGCCGCGACGGCACTTCGCCGGCAGGGCCTCAGCCCGTCGTGAGCCCGGCGGAGCCGAGGAATACCCGCTGGCAGGCATGGCGGATGGCGGCTGCCGGAGGGCGTGGACGGCCGTTACCCACGAAGACAGGGACGCAGCGCACCCGCGAGTCTGAATCGCTGCGCCGTCCCTCTTGTCAGGAGAGAACCGATGACCCGATCCGCGCACGACGAAACCCCCGTTCCGCCGGGTGAGAGCAGCATGCTGGGCGGATCACCGACCGAGGCCGCCAGCGGGCGCGGACCGGCCTCGACGGCCGGGTTCGCCCAGAAGGATTACCGCCACCCGACGGCGGGCTGGGGCGCGGCACGCAGCGTGGCAAAGGTTCTGGCCCGGACCCACGAGGTCGTCGAGGGTCCGCGCTCTCTGCTGACGATGAACCACGAGAACCGCGGCTTCGACTGTCCGGGCTGCGCGTGGCCCGACGCGACCAACGGCCTGCACCTGGACATCTGCGAGAACGGCATCAAGCACGTGACGTGGGAGATGACGCCGAAGCGGGTGGATCGCGCCTTTTTCGAGGCGCACACGGTGACTGAGCTGACCGCCTGGGACGACTTCTCGCTCGAGGACGAGGGCCGGCTCACCGAGCCGATGCGCTACGACGCCGCGACCGACAAGTACGTCCCGGTCTCGTGGGCCCAGGCCTTCGAACTCGTCGGCGCGACCCTGAAAAGCCTTGGCAGCCCAGATCAGGCGGCGTTCTACACGTCCGGGCGGCTGTCCAACGAGGCGACGTTCCTCTATCAGCTCTGGGCCCGGGAGTTCGGCACGAACAACCTGCCGGACTGCTCAAACATGTGCCACGAGGCCAGTGGCAGAGCCTTGACCGCGGCCATCGGCAGCGGCAAGGGGACGGTCGACCTGGTCGACTGGGCGCACGCCGAGGCGATCTTCGTGGTCGGCACGAACGCGGCATCCAACGCGCCGCGCATGCTGACCTCCCTGGCGGAGGCATTCCGGCGCGGCGCGGAGATAGTGCACATCAACCCGCTGATCGAGGCCGCGTCCCGCGAGACGATCGTGCCGCACGAGATCCTCGCGATGGCGCGCTTCCACCCGACCAGCACGGGGACGATGAACGTGCAGCCACGGATCGCCGGGGACATGGCCCTGTTCCGCGGTATCGCCAAGGCGACCCTCGAAGCTGCCCGGACCGAGGCCAAGGCCGTTGATCACGAGTTCATCGCGCGGCACACCCAAGGCTTCGAGGCGTACCAGAAGTTGTGCAGCGACACCCCCTGGTCCGAACTCGAACGCCTGGCCGGCGTCAACGAGGCGGTCATACGCCGGGTGGCGGAGGTCTACGCCCGGTCGAGCCGCACGATCATCAGCTGGTGTCTGGGCATCACGCAGCAGGAACACGGTGTCGACACCGTCCGCGAAATCGTGAACCTGTTGCTGCTGCGGGGAAACATCGGCCGGGAGGGCGCCGGTCCGTGCCCGATCCGGGGGCACAGCAACGTCCAGGGCAACCGGACCTGCGGCATCGACCACCGCCCCAAGGCCGCCTTCCTGGACCGGCTCGCCGAGGCGTGCGGGATCGACCCGCCCCGCGAGGAGGGCCTCGGCACCGTCGCCACGATCGAGGCGATGCAGCGCGGTGCGGTCAAGGTGTTCATCTCGATGGGCGGCAACTTCGTCCTGGCCGCGCCGGACACCGCCTACACCTTCCAAGCCATGCGGAAATGCGATCTGACGGTCCAGGTGAGCACCAAACTCAACCGGAGCCACCTCGTCCACGGCAAGGCGGCGCTGATCCTGCCGTGCCTGGGCCGCTCCGAGAAGGACGAGCAGCGGTCCGGAGTCCAGGCGGTCAGCGTCGAGGACTCGATGAGCATGGTCCACCTGTCGCGAGGCATGAAGCGGCCCGCCTCGCCGCGGCTGTGTTCGGAACCCGCCATCATCGCCGGGATGGCCCTGGCCAGCCTGCCGGCCACCTCGACGCCCTGGGAGCGCTACGTCGAGAACTACGACAACATCCGCGACAAGATGGCCGAGGTCCTGGACGGCTTCGAGGACTTCAACCGGCGTGTGCACACCCGCTTCGGCTTCCGGATAAAGCAGCCGGCCCGCGAGCTGATCTTTCTCACCGAATCGGGCAAGGCCGAGTTCTCCACCGCGGCGCTGCATGACGACGAGCTCGCGGAGGGCGTGCTGATGCTCGGCACGATGCGCTCGCACGATCAGTGGAACACCACCATCTACTCCAACGACGACCGCTATCGCGGCGTCAGAAACCTGCGCACGCTGGTTTTCATGAACCACCGCGACATGGCCGAGCGTGGCGTGCCCGACTTCGGCCTGGTGGACGTCACCAGCTATGCGAAAGACGGGTCGACGCGGCACGTCTACGCCTACCGGGCGATCGCCTACGACATCCCGGCCGGGAACGTGGCCGGGTACATGCCGGAACTGAACGCCCTGTGCCCGATCGGCGACTTCAGCTCCCAGAGCGAGCAACCGCTCACCAAGCACATCAAGGTCCGCATAGTCCCGAGCCACGTCGGCGCGAGTTCGCAGGTCGTGCGGCAGAGCGCGGGTCGGCCGCGATGGGCACCGAGTGGCGTGCGGGCTTGATGCCCATTCGTTCGACGGGTCGACCTGCGCGGTCGGCATCGGTGGGAGCAGAACCAACCCAGGACAACGGAGGTATCCGGTGCGTGCATTGCGTTTCGACCACTTCGGTGGTCTCGATGTGCTCGAGGTCGCGGAGGTGCCCGATCCGGTGGCGGACAAGGGTTTCGCGGTGATCGCCGTGAAGGCCGCCTCGGTCAATCCCTCGGATGTGAAGAATGTGGCCGGGGCGATGGATTGGACCGTGCTGCCCCGCGTGCCGGGGCGGGATTTCGCCGGGGTGGTCGTGGCCGGTCCGCCGGAGTGGGTCGGGGCGGAGGTCTGGGGTACCGGCGGGGACATCGGGTTCACGTTGGACGGCTCGCACGCACAGTTGCTGCGGGTGCCGGTCAGTGCGCTGGCCCGTAAGCCGGAGTCGCTGAGTTTCGACGAGGCCTCGACGGTGGGGGTGAACTTCGTGGTCGGTTGGGTCGGTGCGGTCGAGACCGCTGAGCTGGCCAAAGGCGAGACCATCGCGGTGTTCGGGGTCTCCGGTGGGGTGGGTGGCGCGGTGGCGCAGATCGCCCGCTCGCTGGGCGCGCGGGTCATCGGGGTCGACGTGGTGTCGCCCGCGCCCGCAACTCCGGCAGCGGCGGCCATCGATGAGTTCGTCCGTTTCGAGGTCGGGTCGCCCGACACCGCGGCGGAGATCAGAGCACTGACCGGCGGCGCCGGCGCGGAGGTCGTCTACGACGCGGTGGGTGGGGTGACCACCGCGTCCGCCCTGGACTCCTTGGCCCAACGGGGCAGGCTGGTCGTGATCAGCGCGGTGGGTACCCGGATCGTCGAGATCGACCTCGTGGACCTCTACCACCGGGAGCTTCGGATCCTCGGCGCGGACAGCGGAAAGCTGGATGTGACCGCCTCGGCCGCTCGCCTCTCGTTGCTGGCCACTCGGTTCGAGACCGGCGAGTTCCGTCCGCTCCCGGTGGCCCTGCATTTCGAACTGGCCCAGAGCCAACTCGCCTACCAGGCTGTCGCCGACCACACGCCGGGCCGCGTCGTCATCCGGCCGTGACCCGCGCCCCGATGAGCAGGACAAGGAAATGACGAGGACCACCGCAGCGCAGTTCACGATATCGCTGGGGATCGGAGTAGTGGTCGGCATCGGCTACGGAATGCTCAGGGTCCGCTCGCCCGCGCCTCCGCCGGTTGCCCTGGTCGGACTGCTCGGAATGCTCGTGGGACAACAGCTCATCAGCTGGTTGAGCCGGTAGCCGATCAACGTTGGGACAAGGCGGGGTCGAAGCACAGGGGGTGGAGCGATGCGAACGGTGTTCATCAGCGGGGCCAGTGCGGGGTTCGGAGTGACCGTGGCGGAGCGGTTCGCCGCGGTCGGGGACCGAGTGGTGATCGCGGCCCGGCGGGCCGACAGGTTGACGGCGTTGGCGGAGCGGCTGGGGTCGAATGCGCTGCCGCTGGTGCTGGACGTGTCCGACCGCGACGCGGTGCAGCGGGTCGTCGTCGGGTTGCCGGCGGCGTTCGCCGAGATCGACGTGCTGGTCAACAACGCCGGACTGGCGGCCGGTCTGGAGCCGGCGCAGGACGCCGACCTGGACGACTGGGACCGCATGGTCGACACCAACTGCAAGGGCCTGATGTACCTGACCCGCGCGGTGCTCCCGTCGATGGTGGCGCGCGGGCGCGGGCATGTGATCAACATCGGGTCGATCGCCGCCACGCACCCGTACCCGGGTGGCAACGTCTACGGGGCGACGAAGGCGTTCGTCCACCAGTTCAGCCGCAACCTGCGCACCGATCTGCACGGCACCGGGGTGCGGGTTACCTGCATCGAACCGGGCATGGTCGGGGGCACCGAGTTCTCCGCGGTGCGCTTCGGTGGAAGCGTCGAACGGGCAGCCGCGGTGTACGCGGGAACGACACCGCTGACCGCAGTCGACGTCGCCGAGGCGGTCGTCTGGGCGAGCGATCAGCCGCCGCACGTGAACATCAACCTGATCGAATTGATGCCCGTCGTGCAGAGCCCCGGGCCGTTGCGGATCTTCCGTGACGACCCCGGTGCGGGCTGAGCGACGCCCTCACTGCTGCCATATGGGCATCTGCCAATTAAAGCGGGGCGGACTCGGTATCGTGCTTACGTGCCCGCCAGTTCCCCGCCACCCTCCGAAGGGCGACGCAGCACCCGTCCCCGTGGTCGCCCCCGTAAGGACGACGGGGCGACGCCGGCTCCCGCGCCCGACGAGCAGCTGGCCGCCGCGCTGCACGCCTTCGCCACCCACGGCTATCAGGGCGTGTCGGTGCGCACGCTCAACCGCGAACTCGGCGTCAGCCACAACCTGTTGCACCAGCGATACGGCTCCAAGGATGCGATCTGGTACGCCGCTGTGGACTGGGGCTTCGGGCTCCTGGCCAGCCGGCTCGCCGAACGCATCGAGGCACACGAGGACCCGGGCACCCAGCTACGCGCGTTCGTGCGCGAGTTCGTCGCCTTCTCCGCCCGGCACCCGGACCTGGCCCGGGTGATCCACCAGGAAGGCAGCGAGCCGTCGCCGCGGTTGAGCTACCTGCTGGACACCTACGTGCGCCCGGTCATCGCCACACTGGCACCGATGTACTTCGAACTGGTGGGGTCCGGCCTGGCCCTACCGATCCCACCGGAAGCGTTCTACTACCTGGTCACCTCAGGTGGCGGCGCGAAGTACGCACTGCACAGCATGACCGCCGAGCTGTTCGGCGCCGCCGCGCTCGAGCCCGAACAGATCGACGACTACGCCGATGCGATCGCCGATCTCATCGTCCGCGGCATGGGCGTCAGGTCACAGACCGGGTAGTCGCGGATTCGCGGCCACTGGGCACGCGCCGTTGGCGATTCATGCAGCCGGAACACGAAGTTACAAACATTTAATTGGCAAATGTCCATTTGCCAGTAGCGTTGCACCGTGCGCTGCAGCTCCGCCCAGAGGCGCCGGTCGCCGCGCACGCGACGACGATCCCCGGTTCGCCCGGTCGCCGCGGCCTTCGAGCGTGGCTTCACGGTCACGGCGGTGGGCGCAAGGCTCGGTTGAGCCAGGTCGAATCACCGGCCCACTGATCCAGCGGGCTCCCACCACGTGCCCGAAGGAAGGCGGCCCGAGATGGGTGGCACCCCTGACCGGAGCGACCCGGCCCGTGGACGGCCGCGGACCTGGCGAGCGGGCCTGTCGGTGCACCGCAGCCTCGCCGGCGCACTGACCGGGGTGGTCCTTCTTTCGCTGCTGACCGCGGTTGTGGTCCGTCTTCGCGGAGTCCTGGAGCTGCCCAGCCAGATGCTGCTCTACCTGCTCGCCGTCGTGGTGGTGGCGTTGGTCGGCGGCGTGATTCCGGCGCTGGCCGCGGCGGTTGCGGCTGCGGTGTTGCTGGATCGCTACTTCGTCCCGCCGTTCTACGACTTCGACGTCGAGAACTCCATCAACATCATAGATCTGGTGGCGTTCGTCCTAGTCGCGGGCGTGGCTGGTTCGGTTGTCAGCCTGGCTGCCCGCAGCCGGGAGGCCGAGGTCCGCGCGGCCGCGAGCGCGCTTGACCGTGAGGAGTCCCGCCGACTCGCCGACGAGCAGGCTGCGCTGCGTCGAGTTGCCATAGCGATTAGCCGTGGGGTCAGTCCGGCAGAGATCTTCCCGATCGTTGCGCGGGAGGTCGGGACCCTCGTGGGCGCCGATGCCACCAACATTGTCCGGCTCGATCCTGATGGCGCACTCACCGTCCTCGCCCGCGTGGGCGACGGCCCCGACGCGATCCCGATAGGGAGCCGCTGGACGCTGGATCCGCCGTTGCCCTTGGCGGTCGCGTTGCGCACCGGCCGCCCGGCTCGCCTCGATGACTACAGCCAAGCCCCCGGCCCGTACGGCGAGCGCCTTCGTCAGTTGGGGATCCGGGCGGGCGTCGCCGCGCCGATCACGGTCGAGGGGCGTTTTTGGGGGGCAATCGCCGTTGGGAGTCGCGACGGGATTTTCGAGGCCGAGACCGAAGAACGGATGATCGGTTTCACCGAGCTCGTCGGCACGGCGATCGCGAACGCAGAGAGCCGCACCCAGCTCGAGGAGAGCCGCGACGAACTGCGCCGGTTGGCCGAGGAACAGACAGCACTGCGACGGGTGGCCACGCTGGTCGCCCAGGGGGCGCCCCCCGCCGAGGTGTTCCCCGCTGTCGCGCGGGAGGTCGGCGAACTTCTCCGGGCCGACGCCGCGTGCATCTTCCGCCTTGATCCCGACGGCGCGGTGGCCGTCGTCGCCCACACCGACGCCCGCTCCAGTGGGTACCCGGTGGGGAGCCGCTGGAAGCCTGAGCCGCCCCAGGCCCTGGCGGCGGTCCTGCGCACCGGCCGGCCGGCGCGCTGGGACGGGCACGGCGAACCCTCCGACGCGTTCGGTGAAGCCGTCCGCCGGATGGGAATCCGGTCGTCGGTCGTGGCACCGATCGTCGTCGAGGGGCGGGTGTGGGGCGCGATGGGCGCCGGGAGGCAGGACGGGCGTTTCCCGGGCGACACCGAGGAGCGCATAGCCGACTTCACCGAACTCATCGGCACCGCGATCGCGAACGCCGACGGCCGCGCCCAGCTCAGAGCCTCCCGAGCTCGCATGGTCACAGCCGCCGACGAGGCCCGCCGCCGCATCGGACGCGACCTGCACGACGGCACCCAGCAGCGACTGGTCGCGCTCGGCCTCGAGCTGCGCCTGGCCGAGTCCACCGTGCCAACGCAGCTGCCCGAGCTCCGGACCAGCATCGGCCGACTCGCCGAGGAGCTCACGGCGGCGAACGACGAGCTGCGCGAGCTGGCCCGCGGCATCCACCCGGCCATGCTGTCCGAGCACGGGCTCGGGCCGGCCCTGCACGCCCTGGCCCGCCGCGCGGCGATCCCGGTGAAAGTCGACCTGCGCACCCGCCGCGCTGCGGATCCCATCGCGGTGGCCGCCTATTACGTCGTATCCGAGGCACTGACCAACACCATGAAGCACGCGAACGCCTCACACGCCCAGGTCGCGGTCGAGGAACACGACGGGCAACTGCGGCTCTGCATCCGCGATGACGGGGTCGGCGGCGCAGATTCCTCGCACGGTTCAGGTCTGATCGGACTCCACGACCGGGTGCAGGCCCTGGGCGGGTCGATCGAGGTCCACAGTCCGCCCGGCGGTGGCACTGCCGTCCTGGCCACCTTTCCGCTGGAGAGCGACCTGCCGATCCCACTCGGGGTCGCCACGAGCCCCGGATCGCGGCGAGTCGGCCCGTTCTCTTCCTGCTGACCGGCACCGCAGGACTGGGGCCAGCGGGAGGGTGGGTTTGACGTCAGCCGTGAAGGCGTAGCGGCGGGTGGCGGTGATGCTTGAGCCGTGCCTCCCAGCGCGACCGGCAGGTCCTCCGCAGCCCACGCGGTGGCCGGTACCACGGGCTCGCCGGAAGCCGGGATCGGCCTGGCCGGCCCAACAACCACCTCGACCAGGAGGACCCGTGTCCATTCGCATCGCCGACATCGAGATCCCCGACACGACGCTCGTCGCCGAGGCCACCGAACTCGTCCGCGACGTGGCGAGCCCGTTGATCTTCCACCACTCCCGGCGGGTGTATCTGTTCGGCGCACTGCGCGGCCGCGAGCAGGGGCTGCACTACGACCCCGAACTGCTCTACGTCGGCGCGATGTTCCACGACCTCGGGCTGACCGCGAAGTACCGGCGCACCGACCAGCGGTTCGAGATCGACGGTGCCGATGAGGCGAGCAGATTCCTGCTCGGCCACGGCATCTCCGAGGAGGCCGCGACGCGGGTGTGGACCGGGATCGCGCTGCACACCACCCCGGAGATCCCGCTGCACATGGCGCCGGAGATCGCGCTCGTCACCCGCGGGGTCGAACTGGACGTGCTCGGTATCGGCTACCACGCGATCACCGATGAGCAGCGTGCGGCGGTCGTCGCGGCGCACCCGCGACCGGATTTCAAGCGGCAGATCCTCGAGGCGTTCACCGAAGGCATCGCCGGTCGCCCCGATACGACCTTCGGCAATGTGAAGGCCGATGTGCTCGAGCACTTCCTGCCCGGTTTCCGTCGCGGGGACTTCGTCGAGGTGATCCGAAGCTCCGACTGGCCGGAATAGCGGCTCGATGACGGGCCCGGATGGGCGTTGGAGCTCCGACCGAAGGGCCGCCACCCGCATCGGCATTGCGTCCGGCGGACACCTGTGTTCCCGCCCGCCTGCGGACCACAGACGATTGCCACAGGACAACGCGAAGGGTGCGGTGCCGCGATTTCCGTCCGGGCCCGCGCTCGCCACGCCGAGCAGCCGCTCGGGACCAGGGATCTGTATGCCGATGACGCGTCCGTGGTTGCCGGCCGGATCGGCCCGGCCGGCACGGCATCCGGGTGCACTCGTCCGGCCCGGCGGATGAGCGGTGCCTGTCCGCGGTGGCCAAGCTGCCTGCCCCTTCGGGGTTCGCGTGGTTCTGAGGCACACTCAGAATTGCGGCGCATGCAAGGCAAGGGCATCGTGACCACGCGGACCGACGGGTGGCCGTACCCGCCGAGTTCAGTCCGGCGAAGCGACGGCCGGCTTTTCGTGGTAGTGCTGGCACAGGTACCAGTAGGGGTCCTGCTTGCAGTAGTCGTAGTTCTGGCCCGGCGAGGGCGCGGGAGTCACCTCAGCCGTAGTAGGCGACTGGGGGTGGCCGGTGGTGACCGCCGGAGCCGACCAGGCCAGTGCGGCGGCGCCAAAGGTGCCTGCCGCGGCGAGCGTGGCGATGACACCACGCCGCATGAATGTCTGGATCCGGACAGGGCTGTTCGTGTTCACGCTGGCCACCTCTCGTGGTCGGGGTATGGTCTGTGCGCTGGAGCCGATTTCCCGGTACCGGATGGCATATGAGATCGGGAAACCCGGGCCTTGGGGACGAACAGCGCCGCCGGCAGTTCGGGCGGCTGGCACTCGGGATTCATTGGTAGCGCAGGGCTTCTATGGGTCGTAGCGCGGCGGCGCGGTGGGCGGGGTAGAAGCCGAAGAACAGGCCCGTGAACAGCGAGACGCCCAGGGCCAACCAGATCGACCAGGGGGCGACCACCGGCTGGATCCCGGCGATGGTGAACCGGGAGGCGACCAAGCCGATCAGCACTCCGAGCATCCCGCCCAGCATGGAGACGATCACCGCCTCGGTCAGGAACTGGGCGACGATGGTGCGGGCCTGGGCGCCGATCGCCTTGCGGATACCGATCTCGCGGGTGCGTTCGGTGACCGAGACCAGCATGATGTTCATGACCCCGATTCCTCCGACCAGCAGGGAGATCCCAGCCACTGCCGCCAGCAGGATGGTCAAGGTGCGGCCGGCCGAGGACGAGGCCCCCAGGATCGCCGCGGAGTTGAACACCACGACCTGGCTGTTCACGGCCGAGACGTGGTCGCGTTGGTCCATCAGGATCTGGACCTCGTCCTGCGCCGCCTGCAGGGTGGCCGGCGAGGTCGAGGAGACGGCGATCGCGCTGAGCTGGCCCTCCCCGGCCGGCGCGTAGCCGTACAGGGCGTCCTCGGCGGAGGTGACGGGGGTGACGATCTTGTCGTCGAGATCGGTGTTGCCGGAGTACCCCTTGGAACCGAGGATGCCGATCACCGTGAAGCCCTGACCGTTGATCAGGATCTGCCTGCCGATCAGCTCGGAGTCCGCGCCGGTCACCAGGTCGGCGGCCACGCTGGTGCCGACCACCGCCACCCGGGCGTGCGCGGCGTTCTGGGCGGCGGTGAACATCTGCCCGGCGCTGACGGTGTCGTTGTCAATGCCGAAGTAGTTGGCCGTGGTGCCGAGCACGACCGCTGTCGTGTGGGAGGAGTTGGCGTCGGTGGTGGCGACGTTGTGCAGCACGACCACCGGGGCGACCTGGGACACGTCCGGGACCGCGGCCCTGTCGGCCAGGGCCTGGGCGTCACTGAACCGCAGCTGGGGCAGGCTGTCGTGGGTGGAGTTGTCCGGCTTGGAGTTGATGCCGAGCATCCTGCGCAACCGCTGCTGCAACGCGCTGCCGTGGCCGCCGGTGCCGGTGGGCATCGGCAACACGTAGAGGGTGTTCGAACCCAGCCGACTGATCGAGGCCGCCACGGCCTGGTTGGACCCGGTACCGACCGCGATCAGCGTGATCACCGAGGCAACACCGATGACGATGCCGAGCATCGTCAACGCGGCGCGCATCTTGTTGGCGACGATCCCGCCCCAGGCGAAATTGACCGTCTGGCCGATCCTCATCGCGGTCCCTGTCCGTATGCCGCACGGGACTGCGCCTTGACCTGGCCGGTGCCGGGGCTGCTACCGCCGACCACCTGCCGCACGGCGGTGTCGAGCTGGGCCAGGGCCGTCACGCTTCACCTCCACGAGTGCGATCGAGACGGCTCAAAGCCTTACGGCGCGGCCGGCGCCTGTCATTGCGACCAGCGTCCCTTCGCACTGCTTGCGTGCCGGAACCCCCGCTACCGGCTAGCCGGCCGAGCGGATTCCCCGCTGCCCGCGATGCCTGCGGTCTGTGGGTGGGCGATCGTTTCGGGTGAACGTCACAACCGGTGGACCCGCCGCTTGCGCGGGAGGCAAGGAGAGCGAGCGATGCCCTACCTCTGCGTCGGCGAAGAGGACTACGAACCCGTCGAGATCTACTACGAGGATCACGGCCAGGGCAGCCCGGTCGTTCTCATCCACGGATTCCCGCTCAGTGGGCGCTCGTGGGAGAGGCAGGTCACGGCCTTGCTCGCGGCGGGGCACCGCGTGATCACCTACGACCGCCGAGGTTTCGGGGAGTCGAGCCGGCCGATCCACGGCTACGACTACGACACGCTCGCCAACGACCTGCACCAGCTCTTGGCGCACGTCGGCCTGTTCGACGTCGTTCTCGTCGGCATGTCGATGGGCGGCGGCGAGGTCGTTCGATACCTGGCGACGTTCGGATCCGAGCGTGTGCGCAAGGCCGTCATCATCTCGGGCGTTCCGCCGTTCCTGCTCAAGACCCCCGACAACCCGGACGGGGTCGACCGGAGCGTCTTCGACGGAATCCAGGACGCGATCCGGAGCGACCGACTCGCCTACCTGACGCAGTTCCTGGCCGACTTCTACAACCTCGACACGCTGCTCGGGAAAAGGATCAGCACCGAGGTCGTACGAGACAGCTGGAACATCGCATCCGGCGCCTCACCCGCCGGCACCCTCGCGTGCGTGCCCGCGTGGCTGACCGACTTCCGCAAGGACCTTCCTCGAGTGAACGTGCCGACCCTGCTCCTGCACGGTGACCAGGACCGGATCCTGCCGATCGCCGCTACGGCCCGGAAGACCCACGAGGCCGTCCAGGGCAGCGAACTCCTGGTCGTCAAGGGCGCTCCGCACGGCCTGCTCTGGACGCACGCCGCCGAGGTCAATGCGGCGCTGCTGCCCTTCCTCGAAGCCTGAGCCGAGCCACGCGCACATCATTTGGTTGACGGATCAACCACCTCAGTTATAGTTGACGTATCAACAGTTCGGTCCTACGGGGGCGCAGACATGACCATCCAAACCGACACCGCAAGGGCGCTGGGCAAGCTCGACGACGCCGGGCGCGCGGCGCTTTTCACCGAGGCCCGCACCGCGAACACGTTCGCGCCGACGCCGGTCAGCGACGCCGAGCTGTCCGAGATCTGGGAGCTGGCCAAATGGGCACCCACCGCGGCCAACACCCAGCCACTGCGGATTCTTTATGTGCGCACCCAAGCTGGACGGGACCGGTTGGTGCGGCACATGAATGACGGCAACAAGGCCAAGACCGCCTCGGCGCCCGCTGTGGCCGTCCTCGCGATGGACACCCGCTTCCATGACCACATCCCCACCCTGTTGCCGTTCCGGCCCGAGATGAAGGACGTCTTCGACGCCGACGAGGACATGCGGACCGGCACCGGGAGGTTCAACGCCATCCTGCAGGCCGGCTACTTCATCCTCGCGGTTCGGGCTCACGGCCTGGCCGCCGGCCCGATGGCCGGCTTCGACGCCGCCGGGATGGATGCCGAATTCTTCCCCGACGGCCGCTGGGGTTCCATCCTCGTCGTCAACATCGGACACCCCGGCCCCGACCCATGGTTCGAGCGGCTGCCCCGCTTGGCCCCCGAGGACACCATGCGCTGGGCATGACACGAGACACGACCAGCGGGATAGGTCCGCTCGCCCGCGGGTTCGTGGTAGAACGCCACCCGTGAGCACCCGTCGGGCCTGCGTCATCGGCGCCGGCATCAGCGGCATCTCCGCCGCCCGCGCGCTGCGTGGCCGCGGATTCGAGGTGGTCGTCCTCGAACGTGGCCGCAACCTGGGCGGGGTGTGGGACCCGGACCGGTCCTATCCCAACATCTCGACGCAGACCAACCGGGACCAGTACTCGTTCACCGAGCACCCGATGTCGGCCGACCTGCCCGAATGGCCGCAGGGCGCGCACGTGCACGCATACCTGGAGGACTACTCCAAGCACAACGGCGTCACCGACCTGGTTCGCTTCGGCCGCTCGGTCGTCTCGGTCCGCAGGGAGGGGACCGACCAGTGGACGGTGAGCCACGAGGGCGACGACGGAACAGAGCGCGAGCGGTTCAGCCACGTCGCGGTGTGCACCGGCATCTTCAACCGGCCCAATTTGCCGCAGGTGCCCGGCATGGACGAGTTCCGCGTCGCGGGTGGGCAGATCCTGCACACCTCGCAGGCCACCGACCCGGCGTTGTTGGTCGACAAGCGGGTCGTGGTGGTGGGCTTTCAGAAGTCGGCGACCGACGTGGCGTCGTACGCCGCCGAGCGCGCCCGTTCCACGACGTTGGTCTACCGGCGCGCGATGTGGAAGGTCCCCCGGTACTTCCTCGGCTTCGTCAACGTGAAGTGGTTGTTCTACTCCCGGTTCGTGGAGTCGATGTCCAAGCCGTGGGATGCCCGGCCGGGCGAGCGCCTGCTGCACTCGGTCGGCAAACCGGTGGTGTGGGGCTTCTGGCGGCTTGTCGAGTTGGCGATGAAGGCGCAGTTCCGGTTGGGCAGCGCGGGACTGGTGCCGGAGCACCCCTTCGAGACCCAGATCGGGTGCAACCTGTCGGTGTGCCCGAAGGGCTACTACGGCGCCGTCCGCGAGGGTCGGATCCGCGCCCTTCACGGCACCGTGGCGGGCTACTCCCCCGGTGCGGTGGTGCTCGCCGACGGTAGCCGCGTCCCCGCCGACCTCGTGGTCTACGGCACCGGATACCTGCCCACACTGCCGTTCCTGGAGGAGTCGACCCAGGTCGAGATCATCGGCGCGGACGGGTACTTCCGGCTCTACCGCAACATCCTGCCCCCGACGCAACCCACGTTGGGCTTCGTCGGCTACAACTCCAGCCTGTTCTGCCAGCTGTCCGCGGAACTTTCCGCCCACTGGCTGGCCGAGCTCTGGTCCGGGGGGTTCTCCGTACCGAGCCGGGACCTGATGCAACGTCAGGTGGAGGACCGACTCCAGTGGTACCGGCAGAACCGCCCGATGGACCTGGCCTCCTACAAGAACTCCTGCGTGGCCCCGTTCAACTACCGGCACTTCGACGAACTGCTCACCGACATGGGTGCGCCCACCCGGCATTCCGGTAACCGGATCGTGGAGGGTCTGCGCACGCTGACGCCCACTCACTACGCCGGACACCTGCGCCGTGTGGCCGGGCGGCATTGACGGTGTTGCCGGAGATTGCGGCTCGGCGAGCACCAGCCCAGTCGATATTACACTTTGTGGTCTCGTGACCAAACAGTGTATTATCCGTCCCAGGACGGTGGCGCACGGCCGCTGCACGGCGATCCGGAGCTCAACATGGACCAGCACGATGTCGTGATCATCGGCGCCGGAATGGGTGGGCTTATCACCGGAGCGCTCCTGGCGGCGTTGGACAACCGCAAGGTGCTGGTGCTGGAGAAGGAGTCCGAGATCGGGGGGCGGATCATCTCCTTCGGTGGTCTTCATGGCAGCTACACCGAGAAGGAGTACCGGCGGCTGATGCAGGGCGCCGCGGGTGTGCACATCGTGCGCAGCCGGCCCTCGGTCGGCGAGATCATCACCGAGCACAAGCTTTTCGAGAACTTCATCCTCGACTCAGCCTGGCACGGGGTGTCCGCGGGCAGTCGGAACCGGTACTCGGTGCTGGCGAAGGCGTTCGGTAAGTCGATCCCGACGGTCAATCAGGTGGGTCTGCTGGTCCGGCACGAAGGTGAGTTCGTCGAGCTTTCGGAGATCGTCAGGAGCTGGCCGGAGGAGTCCCGTCGGGAGAAGAACCGGGTGGCCGCCGCGCGGTTCCGCCTCTCTGCCAAGGAATCCGCGATCTACGACCACGTCGACATCCGTACCTACATGGAGTCGATGACCTCGGACAAACTGGTCCAGGACTACTACGTCACCCTTGCCAGGTTCCAGATGTGTGTGAACGGGGAACGCGACGCCTCGGCCGGTGAGTGGATCCGGTGCAACAACATGACCAGCGCCACCGGTTCGCACCTGACCGGAGGCGGGGGGATGGGCGACGTCGCCGGGGGTTTCAAGAACGTCGCGATCGCGTTCGCCGAGGTGATCACCGAGAACGGCGGGGAGATCCGCACCGACGCCCGGGTACGCCAGGTGTTGATCGAGAACCACCGCGCGGTCGGCGTCGAGGTCGAGTACGGCCGACACGATCGGACCTTGGAGACCATCCGCACCAAGACGGTGATCTCCAACCTGCCGATGGACACCGTGCATCAGATCATCCCGGCCCAGCACTTCCCGGACGAGATGAACCAACGTCTGGAGCATCTGCAGCCGATCGGCGGGATCCTGGCGCACATCTGCCTTTCCGAGCCACTGGAGAAGCGCTGGCCCAAGGGCTTGTTCCTGGCCCAGCTGGATCGGCCGCAGGTCCGGGGCGGCACCCCGTTGATGTCCTACGAGCAGACCTCGTTGATCGATCCCGATCGGGTGCTCGACGGCAGCGAGAAGGTTTTGCTGCAGACCTGGTTGGCGCTTTGGCGCCGCGGACCTGACGAGGCCCACGACCGCGACCTGGTCGACGCCCTGATCGACTCTCAGATGGAGTTCCTGCGAACGCAGTACCCGCAGTTCGACGATGTCGTCGAGTGGTACATGTGGGTACTCACTGACCGCGAGTACGGCGTCGCGCCTACCCCGGGTTTCATCGGCGACCGGCGCCCCCCGGTGTTCCACCCGACGATCCCGAACCTGTTCTTCACCGGCGACACCGTGACCCAGACCGACGTCGGCACCAGCGCCGCAGCGCATGGCGCGATCCTGTGCGCCAACGCGGTCACCGGCCGGGACTTCCTGACCCTGCTGCCCGAGTTCATGCGCTGATCGCCGATGACTTATGTGATCACCGAGGCGTGCATCGACTGCGTCGACGGCTCGTGCCTGCCGGCTTGTCCGGTCGACTGCATATACCAGGGCGAGCGGATGTTCTACATCCACCCGGACGAATGCGTGACCTGCGGGGCTTGCGAGTACGCGTGCCCGGTCGAGGCGATCTTTCATTCCGACGAGGTCCCCGCGGCCCAGGCCGGATACACCCTGATCAACGCCGAGTTCCTGCTCCCTTTGGGCTCCCCCGGCAGCGCCAAGCGGTACGGCCCGCTGGGTGGTGACCACCCCTTGGTGGCCGCCCGCCCCTGGACCTGACGTACCGTCAGCGCCATGTCCACGCTGAGCCTGGACGACTTGGCCCTGGATGCCACCGAGGCCGGGTTCAGCCGGGTGATCGGCCCGGACTGGACCTTCGCCGACCGCGTGTTCGGCGGCTACACCGCAGCGCTTGCCTTGAGCGCCGCGCGAACCGTCTCGTCGCATCCGTATGCGGTCAGCACGCACGTCATGTTCCTGGAGGCTGCGCGGCCCGGTCCGATCTCGCTGCACGTCACCGAACTGCGCACCGGCCGCAGCTTGTGGGCCGGCCGGGTGAACGCCGAGCAGGCCGGGCGTCCGATTCTCGCCTGCGACGTCTGGTTCGGCGACCGTCCGCCGGCCTCGCCCGCGGCCGCACCGCGCGGCATCGAGCCCAGCCCGGAGAACTGCCCGTCGTTGGACTGGCTCCCCCAGATGTGGCCCTGCATGGGCTTCCTCGACGAGCGCGCCGTCGACTATCCGGCTGACCCCGACCAACGCGGGGGCGGACGACGCGTGGCGCTGTGGGCGCGCCCCGGCAAGGAGATCGGTCCAGACATGTTCGCCGGCCAGGTCCTGGACCTGATGGTGGCCGACGCCCACCTCATGGACGCCGCCCTGCGTGAGACCGGGTTGCGCGACACCCTGGGGTTCAGCCTGGACATCAGCGTGGCGTGGGAAAGCCCGCGACCGAGCACCGGTTGGCTCCGGTTGGACGCGAAGGCGAGAACCGGTGACGACGGATTCGTCACCTGCGGGGGCACGGTGCGCGGGCAGGACGGAACGTTGCGCGCGACAGCGCTGACCCAGGGCCGGATGTTCGGTGGCTCATGACCGAGGTGGCTCACCTCGGTCGCCGACCCTCAGACCTTCGGCGGCGTCCAGGTGGCGGGCAGTTTGTTCATGTGGTTGAACAGGTTGGACAGGCCCTCCTCGGGCTCGCCGATGAGGATGTCGGGCAGCTGGGTGTAGACCTCTCGCAGCGCCGCCCGCAGCAGGGCCTTCCCGAGCGCCTGGCCGAGGCAGTAGTGCACACCGCCGCCGCCGAAGGACAGGTGACGGTTGGGTTTGCGGGACAGGTCCAGCCGGTCCGGGTCGCTGAACACGTCGGCGTCGTGGTTGCCCGAGTCGTACCAGAGCACGACCTTGTCCCCGGCCTTGATCGTCCTTCCGCCCAGCTCGTAGTCCTCGGTCGCGGTCCGCCGGAAGTGCACCAACGGTGAGCGCCAGCGCAGCAGTTCGTCGACGGCGGTGTCGATGCGTCCCTCGAAGTCCTCCAACAGCCAGGCCTTCTGCTCCGGGTTGCGTTGCAGTTCCAGCAGCGAGTGGGCGATCGCGTGCCCCGTGGTGTCATTGGCGGCTCCGGAGAGCATGACGAAGAACGAGGAGATCTCGTAGTCCTCCAACTGCCGGCCGTCGATCTCGGCCTGCACCAGCCAGCTCACCATGTCCTCCCCGGGTTCCTTGCGCCGCTTCTCGGCCAGCTCGAGCGCGACGTCGGTGAGGATGTCCGCCGCGTTGCCGAAGACGTCGAGAGGCTCCATGGTGGCTGTGTACTCCGGGTCGTTCCACGATCCCAACTGATCCGCGGCCCGAACGACCTTGTCCCGAAGCTCGGGGTCCTCCACGCCGATGTAGTGCGCGTAGATCAGTCCGGGCAGCAGTTTGGCCAGCTCCTTGACGATGTCGCCCGCACCTCGCGGGGCCATCGCGGCAACCACGTCGTGCGCGTGGCCGCGGATCCAGTCCTCCATGGTTCGCATCCGGGCGGGGCTGAACGCCTTCACCACCAGCGCGCGGAGCTCGTCGTGCTCGGGGTCGTCCATGGCCAGGAACGACATCGCCCCGTAGAGCACCACCTCAGGCATGTCCTCCATGAAGATGCCCTGCCCCGAGCAGAACACCGGGCTGCGTGCGGCCTCCAGGATATGGCTGTGCTTGGTCAGCGCCCAGAAGCCTCGGGTGTTCTCGTCCGGGGGCAGCAAGGCCGACTCGGCGGGCGGGTGCCAGGACACCGGGTCGTTCTCCCGAAGCCAGCGGAATCCCGCCATCCGCTCGCTGCGGGGCAGGCCCCAGAACGCGAAGGTCTCGACGTCGGTCCGCTGTGTCGTGGTCGTCATGTCGGGCTCCCGATCAGGTGACGGTGGTTCAGGCGTAGAGGCCGTCGATCTCGACGGCGTACTTGGCGGCGATCTCGCGGCGTTTGAGCTTGGCGGTGGGCGTCAGTTCCTCGCCGCCCAGCGGCCAGTCGTGGTCGAGGACCACGAAGCGCTTTATCTGCTCGACCCGCGACAGCCGAGCGTTGCCACGAGCGACGGCCGCATCCACCGCGTGCAGGATCTCCTGACGCCGACTCAGTTCAGCGAATCCCGGGTCATCGATGCCGAGGGTGGCTGCCAGGGCGACGAGCCCGTCACGATCGAGCACGATCAGGGCGACGTTGTAGGACCGTCGGTCGCCGAAGGCATACACCTGGGCCAGCAGTGGTTCCCCGGTCTTGATCGCCTGCTCGATGTTGGCCGGCGACATGTTCTTGCCTGCGCTGTTGATGATCAGCGCCTTCTTGCGGTCGACGATGCGCAAGTATCCGTCGGGATCCAGTTCGCCGATGTCCCCGGTGTGGAACCACCCTTCGGCGTCCAGAACCTCTGCGGTCCGGTCCGGGTCGCGGAAGTAGCCCGGCGTCACGGTCGGCCCGGACACCAGAATCTCCCCGTCCTCGGCCAGCCGCAGCTGCGCCCCGGCCAGCGCCGTCCCGGCCGTACCGAGCTTGACCCGCTCGGGCGGACCAGCGGTGACGATGATGACCTCCGAGGAACCGTAGAACTCGTTGATCGGAATGCCGAGCGCCGCGATCTGCTCGAGCACCTCCAACGTGCTCGGCGCGCCGGCCACCACGGCGAAGCGCGTCTGATCCAGACCCGTGATCTCGGCCAGGACCCGAACGGTCTCCCGGTCGGCCGCGTCGTCGCCGGGAGGAAGCGGTCGTCCGGTCTGCTCGGCCCGTACCCGAGCGCATCGGGCGTCCCACGCCTCCTGCAATCGCTTGCCGTCCGGGGACTCCCCGAGGAAGCGGTGCAGGCCCGACAGCACCTTCTCGTAGAACCGCGGGGTGCCGAAGTAGCGGGTCGGGCGCACAGCGCACAGCGCTTCAGACATCCGACCCAGGTCGGCCAGTGAGGTGACCTCGTAGCCGTAGACGAAGGCCGCGTAGTGCCCGTAGATCCGCTCCGCGACGTGTGCCATCGGCAGGTAGCACAGGGCCCGGTCCCCGGCCGAGGTCGGGAATCGCTGCCGGATCGAGGCCAGGCAGTGCAATATGGCGCCGTGCCGGAACTGCACGCCCTTGGGTGGCCCGGTCGTGCCCGATGTGTAGACCAGCGTGCAGATGTCCTCCCGCGTGGCCAAGGCGCCGTGGGCCGCCGCGTCGAAGCTCTCCGGGCACAGGAGTTCCAACTCGGCGAGGCTGTACTCACTCGGGCCTCCGGCTCTGTCCCCCAGCACCACGACGTGCTCGATCGCCGGGCACCCGGCCGCCAGTTCGCGAGCCTTGTCCGCCAACGCGGCCTCGGTCACGATCACCCGCGGCGCTGCGTTGGCGGCGATCTCGGCCAACTGCACGACCGGAGAGGTCACGTACATCGAGAACGGGACAGCCCCGAGCAGCAGCGCGCCCATGTCGACCAGGTGGAACTCCATGCAGGTCGAAAGCAACAGCGCCACGCGGTCTCCGGGTCCGACGCCGAGCCGCACCAAGCCGCCCGCGATCGCCCGGGACCGGCTCGCCCACTGCCCCAACCTCAACGAGCGGTCCGAGCCGAACTCGCGCAGGGCAATCTGGTTCGGCGCCGCGGCCGCCCGGCCGAGAAAGGCCGTCGACAAGGACGAAGCACCGAGTGCAACGTCGATGGCGTCGGGGACGACAGGGGTGGCCATACCGGCAACCGGCCTCTCCGGGCGGATACGCACAGCAGGAACGAACGCGCCGGCAACATAACACAATTTCGTCGCGTGGTGTAATACTGTGTGACCATGACTCAGCCTTTGGCCGCGACCACCACGCTGACCGCTCGTTCGGTGGTGATCAGCGCGCTGCTCGGCTACCACCCTCCGGAGTTGCCGATCAGTGCACTGGTCCGGATCGGGGGGCTGTTCGGCATCGCCGACGGCACCGTGCGCGTGGCGGTGGGCCGGATGGTGACCGACGGGGACCTGGTGTTCGCCGACGGGGTGTACCGGCTGACCGAGCGACTGATCGAGCGCCAGGCAGCCCAGGACGAGAGCTGTTCACCGCGCACCAAGTTCTGGCGCGGGAGCTGGGAACTGGCCATGGTGACCGCACCAACCCGTCCCAGAGCCGAACGCGACGCGCTGCGCAGGATCATGACGCAGCTACGCATGGCCGAACTGCGCGAGGGAGTGTGGACCCGCCCGGCGAACCTCGTCGCCGCCCGGCCGCAGGAGGTGCTGGCCCAGTGCACCTTCTTCAGCGGCCGCCCCGAGGAAGACCCACGGGAGTTGGCCGCATCTCTGTGGGACCTGGAAACCTGGGCCGGCACAGCGCGAGGTCTGCACGTGGAGCTGGCCACCTGCACCGGACTGGTGGAGGGATTCCTGCTGACCGCCGAGATCCTGCACCTGCTGCGCGCGGACCCGGTACTGCCGCCCGAGCTGCTGCCGGCCGACTGGCCGGGCCCGGAATTGCGCGCCGACTACGCCGAATTCAGCGTTGCCTACGCCGAACTGCTGCGCGACTACAGCCTGGGTGGAACGGCCGCCAACAGCACCACAGACCCTCCCGGACGACGATGAGCGAGACAGCCGCGCGCGACTGGGTCGGCGCCGGGCCGCTGCTGGACCCAGGCCTTGACGCCGAGATCACCTCGGTGCTCGAGGAACTGTCGAACTTGTTGCCCGAGCTGCGTTTCGGCCCCCCGGTCGACTACGCGACCTCGGTCGCCGCTGCTCAGACGGCAGGGCGGGAGTTGGACCGGGTAATCGGTGCGCTCGTTCCGGGTCCCGCGCACAGACTCCTGCTGGCCGCTCGTGCTCTGCATCGCACCTGCCAACGCCTGAGCCACCTGCAGATGACCCGGTCTTACGTGATGAATCAGATCCTGATGCGGGTGCTGACCAGGCTGGAGGAGGCGGCCTGTTCGGTCTCCGAACTGGTCGCGGTGGCGCCTGAACTGATCTGCGAACTCGGCTTCGACCGGGCCATGATCAGTCGCGTCGAGGGCGACGTCTGGTACCCGGAACTCATCTACGCCATCGGTGATCCCGGATCGGCCGAAGACTTCAACCGGGCGGATGCCGCTATCCCGCAGCGGCTGCTACCGGGCCTCTACGAGACGGAACTGGTCCTCGAGCGCAGGCCGATCCTGGTCACCTCGGTGCGCGACCCGGCCGAGTCCCGTTGGGGACATCCGACGTTGGTCGAGGCCACTGGCGTCCGAAGTTACGTCGCCGCCCCGATCCTGTCCGGCGGCGAGGTCGTGGGCATGCTGCACGGAGATCGTTACGGTCAACGCAAGGACGTCGACGAATTGGACCGCGATCTGCTTGCAGTCTTCGGCGAGGCATTCCGACTGGGATTGAGCCGAGCAGCGCTGAACGATCGGCTTGTCCTCGCCCAGGAAGCGACCCGGCGCGCCTCGATCTCGCTGTGCAACGCATCCGACGCGGTCCACCGGATGCCGCCAGTGCGGGTCGATCGCCGACCCGATGAGCAGCCCGAAGGACTGCTTGTCCGCACCGGCAGACGCGTCACCGAAACGCCGAGCCTGCCCGACTCACTGACGTCTCGCGAACTGGACGTCCTCAAGCTCCTCGCCGAGGGACGCACGAACGCCGCCATCGCCCGCCGATTGTCGATCACCGATCACACCGTCAAACAACACGTCACCCATGTGATGCGCAAACTCGGGGTGCGAAACCGCTCCGAGGCAGTCGTTCGTTGGTTCCTTTCCGCCGAGGCCCGCGACCACGCCGTAGTCCGGTGAGAGCACGGCCGCTGAGTGCCCGGCAGTGCTGGTTCGGCGGGAGGGAAGCAGGAACCAACATGTAAGGCTGAGAAAGATAAGCGGTTCTTCGGATGTGGCGGAATTCTCCTCGAAAGAGGATTGACCTACAGCCCCGAAGACTCGCCCCGGTGTCGCAGTCCATGCCGGGGCCGCCGCGCCGAATTGGAGTGCCCATGGGTTCGATACACAAGCGTCGGTGGATCTCCGCTGTGCCCCTAGGAGTGAGCGCGGCGCTGGTGCTCACCGCCTGCGGAAGCAGTGGCGACGCCAACGTCACACAGGCCCAGTCGAACACGAGCCCCGCGGCGGCTCCCGCTGCAGCTGCCCCGGCCGCCCCTGCCGCACCGGTCACCGCCACGAGTTCCGGCAGTTCGACCGAGGCTGCCGTGACCTCCGCACACACATCGACTAGGGCGACCAACTCCCTGCCGTCGTCCTCGACAACCGCCGCCGCGACCACCCAATCCACCGCGCTGAAAGCGCCGGCGGCGATCAGGGCAGCTGCGCTTCCTGGAAAGGCCGCCAAACCGGCGAAGGCCGACGCGGCCGCAGTCGCCGCGACCGCGGGCGAGAACGGTACCGCCCTGCGAGCGCTGGACTCCGGATCGGCGGTCGCCGAGAACCAACGCATCGCGACAGCCAAGGGCGGCGCCACCGACATCGGGGTGGCCAAGGACGGAATACACATGGGCACGGTGTCCATGCACGGGATGGCATTGGGAAACGTACTGATCGAGCCGATCGTGCGGGGTATCGAGTCCGAGTTCTCCGCCGAGAACGACCGCGGCGGGATCCTCGGCCGGCGGCTGACACTGACCGATTGCGATGACGGTCCCGGTGAGGTATCGCGAACCAAGGCCTGCATCAAGAAACTGGCCACCGTGGACCGGGTGTTCGCACTGCTGAACATCACATCCTGGGGCGCCGCCTCGGCGCACGACGATCTGAAGCAGTACCACTTGCCGTCGGTCGGCCAATGGGCCTACTCGCAGACCGAGTGGCAGGACCCGTTCATGTTCCCGACCCACATGTCGATGATCCACGAGGCCATGGCCGGCGGCCACTGGGTCGTAAACGTGATCCGACCGAAGACCTACGGACTGATCTGCCTGGAGTCCCCGGAGATGCAGCTGGCCTGCAACCAGGTGCAGAAGATCGTCGACTCCTCCGGGGCGAAGATGGTCAAGCGCCTGGACGTTTCGATCGCCGAAACCTCGATGAGCGCCTACGTGCTGGCGGCCCGGGCGGCGAACCCGGAGCACATAATTCATTACGTCGTGAACCCGGCCACCATGGCCAAGTTCGTGGTCGAGGCCGCCCAGCAGGGGTACTGGCCACCGAAGGGCATCAGCGGCAACCACCTGGCCGCCGAAGTTCTCGGCTCGATCTTCGGGCACTGGCCGGCCGGCAGGTACTGGACCAACACCACCTACAAGATGTGGGGTCCGGAGTTCATGGCGACGATCTTGAAGTACGCGCCCAGCAACCGTGGCGTGAACCACCACGTGGTCCAGTCGACATACGTGGGTGCCCAGATCCTGGCTCAGGCCGCCCGCGCGGTCGGCCCCAACCTGACCCGCGACCGGCTTATGGCGCAGCTCGGAAACGGTGACACCTACCGCTCCGAGGCTGCGATGGACCAGCGCTTCTCCTACCGGCCCACCGAGCGGTACGGGGACAACTGGAACCACGATTACGGGCAGGGCCGGGAGTTCATGTACAAGTACGTGAACGAGAACACGACCGCCAACCCCGACGGGTCACCGAGCGGCTTCGAACCGGACCCCGACCAATTCGTGCTCTACACGTGGAAGTAAGCCGAGCGACGATGAACGCGAGGAACGAGCGTTCGATCTTCCGAGGCGTCTGAACCGGCGGCCGCGCTGCGCTGCCTGGACCGCGTGCCGCAGGTCCGGGCGCAAGCCGGCCAGACTCTCGAGGGCATCCGTGACCTGGCCGCCCTGACGCGCGCCTTAGCGGTCGTGCTGACCGCCCGGATCCGATTGCCGGGGCCGGCCGCGCTGACGGCGGTGTGCGCGGCGATCTGCGCGGCCGCCGGGCCGGAGGAGGTATTCGCCGAACTCGCCGACTCCTCCGACCCGCTGCTGCGGCGCTGGGCGTTCGCCCACGCGCGGGACAACGGCCTGCTGGAGACCGCGGACCTGATCGGCCTGCTGGAGCGGGACGGCGACCCGCGCCTGGTGACCATGGCCGGCCGTTGGCTGCGGCAGGACGAACCGACCGCGCAACTGGTGGCCCTGCTGCGCAGTCGGCGTTCCGGGGCGCGGCTGCTCGCCGTCGAGCGACTACCCGACCCGCTGCTGTCCGAGCAGGACCTGCGCGCCGCGCTGGTCGACCGTTCCGGGCCAGTCGCAGGACGGCGCAGTACCGCGCCGGACGCCGCGGCATCGACGCCGCCGAGGCCTACCGGGAAGTGCTCCGCGTAGAGACCCCGGGCCGCGGGCAGCAGGCTGCGGCGCTCGACGGCCTCGCCGAGACCGGCAGCCGCGACGACCTGCCCCTGGTCGAGGCCCGTTTGTCCGCTCCGGGACCGCGGGTGCGTGTCGGCGCCGTGCGCGCCGTGTGCAAGCTCGCCCCGGCCGAGGCAGTCGGGCGTCTGCTCGCGCCGCTGCTGCTCGACCCGGTCGCCCGGGTCAGCGCCTCGGCCGCCGCGGGACTGACCCGCGCCGGCGTCACCCCGTACACGCTGTAGGCGGCGTGGACGGGCGAACACGCCTCCAACCGCACCGCCGCCGGGCGCCTCACGAGCGCGGCGGGCGGGTGGACGGCACTGGTCGTGCACCTGCGCGCCGCCGGCGACCCCGACGACCGTCTGGCCGCGGACGGCCGTAAAGGCCTGCACGACTGGGTGAGCAACCAGGCTCCGACCGTCTACCGGACGCCCGCCCCGGAGCAGGCCGAATCGATCAGCCGAATGCTTCCCGGCCTCGACCTTCCGCCGCAGGTCGCGCGCCGCATCTGCTTCGCCGCAGCCCTGCCCTACACCGCACCGCACCGCACCGCACCGCTACCGTATGCCCGCGACGACCGCTGACACCGAGGGAACTGACGCATCGTCAGCGCGAGGGTGTGGCGCGGATCCAGGAGACCCGCATGGACGCCAACGCCCCGGTACTCGGCCCTCGAGTTGAGACTGGTGGCGACGCGGGACGGCGGGCGCGGTCCGCGCCGGAGCGGGCCGGGATACGCTCGCCTGTCGGGCCCTCGACGAAAAGTGGATGATGACAGTCACCGCCGACCTGGTCGACGCTGCGGCGGCGCGCATCGCGGATCGCGTCGCCTCCACGCCGTTGCATCGCAGTGAGCGGTTGTCCACCTTCACCGGCGCGGAGATCTGGCTCAAGCGCGAGGATCTGCAGGCGGTGCGGTCCTACAAGGTCCGTGGCGCCTACAACCTGATCAGCTCGTTGGACGATGCGGCGCGCGCGGCCGGGGTCGTGACCGCCAGCGCCGGTAACCACGCGCAGGGTGTGGCGTTCACGTGCGAAGCCCTCGACGTACGGGGCCGGGTCTACCTGCCGCACAGCACGCCTAGGCAGAAATGCCGGCGCATCGCGGAGCTGGGCGGGGCGCGCATCGAGCTGATCCTCACCGGCGCCACCTACGACGAGGCAGCCCTCGCGGCCCGGGAGGACGCCGAACGCACGGGGGCCACCATGGTGCCCGCCTTCGACGACGTGCGCACCGTCGCCGGGCAGGGAACCGTCGCGCGCGAGATCGTGGCCCAACTCGGTCGCGAACCCGACGTTCTCGTCGTCCCGGTCGGTGGCGGTGGGTTGCTGGCCGGGTCGATCGCCTGGCTGGGCAACCGCGCTCGGATCGTCGGCGTCGAACCGATGGGCGCGGCGTGCGTCGCGGCCGCACTCGAGGCCGGCGAGCCGGTCGACCTGCCTCACCTGGACACCTTCGTCGACGGCGCCGCCGTGACCCGGGCCGGCACGGTCCCGTTCGCCATCATCCAGAATTCCGGCGCCGAACTCATCGACGTCCCCACCGGCGCAGTGTGCTCGGAGATGCTCGAGCTCTACCAGGTCGACGGCATCATCGCCGAACCCGCCGGCGCGCTGGCCTGCGCCGCCCTGACCGGCCGCCTGGTCTCCGGCATCACACCGGGCACGACCGTGGTCTGCGTGCTCTCCGGGGGCAACAACGACATCAGCCGGTACGCGGAGATCATCGAACGCGCAATGCTGCACGAGGGCCGCAAGCTCTACTTCCTGGTCGAGTTCCACCAGGAACCCGGTGCCCTGCGCAGATTCCTCGACGAGGTCCTCGGCCCCGACGACGACATCGTCTTGTTCGAATACATAAAGCGAAACAACCGCGAGACCGGACCGGCCCTGGTCGGCATCGAACTGGCCCGCCCCGAAGACGCCCCCGCACTACTCGCCCGCATGCGCACCACGCCGATCAACGTCGAGCAGGTCGACCCCGCCGGCCCACTGTTCCAATTCCTGATCTGAAACCCCGTCAGATGCCCGGGACCGCGGTGCAGGTGAGCCGGTCGCGGTGCGAGCCTGGCTGCTGCTCGGGGCCCGGGCAACCGGCTCCAGCCTGTATCACAGTGATGTGGTACATTGCTTGTGTGGATGCGCTGACGAGGATCAACGGGTTGCTGGACCGGACTGATGAGGAGACGGTCGGGACCTCGATGCGGATTCCTGCCGCGTTGCGGGACGCGGCGGCGCTGGCTGTCTCGGAGCTGGCTGTGGCGGCTTCGACGACGGCACTGACCACTGATGCGTTGCGCGGCCGACTTGAGGCGATCGTGGTCGAGGCTGCGCTGGAGATGCACTACGCGCAGTATCCGCTCGCCCGGCCGGACCTGGCCGAGTTGGCCGTCGCGGCGGCCGAGCTGGACGGGAACCCGTTGGCTGCGACACCCGAACTGATCCGGGCCGCGGCCATCGCCATCCTCGAGCGCCACCCGGGCGCGGATGCCGACGACGTGCTGCTGTGGGCGGAGGCCCGGGCCTCGAGCGCGGCGTGAGCCGCACCGTCCTGCTGGACAACGAGGCGGTGCAGGCCCTGATGGACCCCGACCATGCCAAGCATCGTCGGGCCCTCGCGTTCGTCCAGGTCACCGCCGGCCGGAAGAAGAAAGCCACGGCGATCGAGGTGGAGGTTCCGACAAGTGTCCGGGTCGAGGCGGGCTGGGACCGAACCGCACCGGAGGCCGCTTTCATCAACCTGCTCCGGATCCGCGACGTGGCGCTGGACACGAAAGCCGCCGACCTCGCCGCCGGGCTCGCCAAGACCCACGGCGTATCGGTGGCCCGCGCTCACATCGGCGCCGCCACCCGTGGCCGGGAGGGATCGGCGGAGATCACGATCCTCAGCAGCGACCCCGGCGACATGCGCGCTGTCGCCGGAACCAGCAACGTCACCGTCGTCCGCCTCTGACCCGACCCACCACCGGCGCCCACGACCGATGCGCGGGCCTGGACGGCTATCGGCTTGCCCATCGATCTGAGCATCCGTCAGAACAGTCTGAGGTCGGGTTGTCCCGTCGGTGCGGCGTCCACCGTGGCCTGGCACAGCGACGGCTGGGCGCCGCTGGCACGGATCCCCCAGTTCGGGCCGCGCGCCTGTTGGACAAAGGGCGCCCGGCCGGAGACCTTGATCGGGTCTGGTCCAACCGGGAGGCAATTGTGGCAGAAAGTCGTGCGCTCGCAGCGGCGGTCGTGTTGACGAGCCTGCTCGTCGCGCCGCTCGGTGGGGGCCGGGTTGCCGACGGCGCGCCCCCGGTGAAGCCGCCCGGCGTCCCGCTCGGTGTTTGCTCGGTCGTCGACTCGGTCGCCTCGGAACAGCAGCACCCGTGCCCGGATCAGGACCCGGACGGCCAGGACGACGGCGGCGGCCCCCTCGGGAGTCAGGGCACGTAAGGCCGGGCACCGTCGGAAACAATCGCCAACCCGGGATCCTCTGGTAGGAACGATCCATGGGGATCGGGATGCGGGTCGCGCGGTGGTTGTCGGTGGCGGTCGTGTGTGCGGGGTCGCTGCTGGCCATGTTGCCGGCCGGGGCGGCGGTGGCGTCGGCGAAGGGCTGCACGGGTCGTAACGGCCCGGGCGCGGTCAACTCGACGTGCATCACCGTGCAGGGCAGTGGGCTGCACGTGGATTCGGTGGAGGTGGCGATGAACTCGACCTCCCCGGGCGGGCCGGTCCAGTTGTGCGAGGTCGGCGCCGACCTGACCGGCACCCTGGCCGACCACCAACCATTCCACCGCCACGGGCAGTCCCGCTGCTCGAAGGTCGGGCACGCCTACGTCGAATTCCCCGTCAACCTCGACCTCGCACCCCAGAGCCTGCTCTGCGCCACCACCACCTTCGAAGGCCGCACCGCCTCACCGGCCTGCGAGAAGATCGAACCCTGAACCGCGGGTCTGGACCGCACCGCGACGTGGCATGCCCGACCGGGCTGTTGACGCTGGGTGCCGCCGAACCGATCGCCCGACCCGGCCTGCGGCGCCCGGGCGCGTCTGCGTGGAGCCTGCGCAGGGAGCAACGGCTGCGCCCGGTGATCGGTCAGGCTCGCGTCGCTGGAGGTGAACCGCCTTGCGGCGGGTTGTCGGTTCGCGGCGCCGACCATCGCCGTCTGCTCCAGTTCTCGTGCAACAGGGCCGAGGGTCGCGGGGTAGCCTGCCCGCATGAATCGAATGTGTGTTCGACTGCTGTTGTGACTGCGGGGCCTGGACAGTACAGCGCCGCAGAGTCGGCGTGGTGGGTCATCACCGATCAGTGGGTGATCCTGGCCGGCCCGTTCGCCCGCCGCGCGGCCGCCGACCGTGCCGTCGACGAGGTTGTCGAATGCCTGCTCGCCGGGCTGGTGCGGGAGCGCCGGTCGACCGCGTTCATCACCGCCCGGGTCTGCGCGGTCCGCGTCGCCCACGGGAGGAGGGCGTGGCCGCACGGGCACTTCGAGGCGCCCGGCCCCTGACCGAGCCCCTGGACACGCTGCGACGTCCGGCGCGGCGAGCGCCTCGACGGGCAGGTCGAACGCGTGACCGCTGCCCTGCCTGCGCAGGTACCGGTGTCGGCGGCACTGTGTTCCGTCGGCGCGGACGTTTCGACTGGCGGTCAGGCCATCACTTTCGACGGTGCTGGCGGTCTCGCAACCACGCCCCCACTCCCAGATAGGTCAGGCTGAGGATGGCGAACGCACAGATGACGATGAGCCCGACCTCCACCGGGCGACAGTAACCCTGACCCGCCGGCCGAATCGAGATCCGGTGTGGATCGCAGCGGGGTTACGCTGCGCAGATGCGGGACGTCTTCACCGGGTTCCTCATCCTGCGACTCATCGCGCTCCTCGCGCTGCTGACCCTGGGGTCAGTGGCGCTGGGCGTCTCCTCGCTCGCCCGCGGCTCGGACGCCGTCGGTGTCGTGCTCCTCGTCACCGCCGTGCTCCTGGCGGCAGCGACCGCATGGCTCCTCACGCATCGAACGACTGGGCGGTCGGGCTAGCCGCATTTTTGGGGCGGACGGGAAGCGCCCCGCCGACGACGGGACTGCTTCGGCTGTCACCCGGCGTCGGCGGATCGTTCTGACGTGACGTCAGAATTGGCTCGCCGGGGTCTGTCACGCCGCTGGTGCCAGACGGCACTGGTCCTGCCCGGCCCGTTGGGGCAGTGTGCGCCGCCATGATGCTGTTGAACTTCACGCTCGATGCCCTGGTCCGGGTTGTTCGACGCGCTGTCCGTTGCCGTTCAGGTCGTCCTGAAAGCTCACGCCAGGGCAAGCCGCAGTTCTGAACGCACTGGTGCGCACCGGACCTGACATGACCTCAGATCGTCACCTCACGGGACTCGTCTGACACCCCGTCAACTCGGAGGAGCAGCACCATGCCCGGAGCGGGCATCCGACGTACCGGCTCGAGCTCGACCGCCTGCCGAAACGTGCAGTGCCGAAACGTCCAGGATTCGAACCTGACGTTCCGACCGGTTTCAACCCGGCTCGGAATCGCGAGCAGGCACGCAAACTCGCTTGTCGGAGCAAGGCCCGCACCGACCGTGAAGCGGCTCAGCCTTGACGTGCGGAGTGCAGGTCACACGATCGACGGCGCAGGGTTCGACCGCTCCGGCCTTCCCTGTGTCGAGAAAGCCGTGTGCGAGCATGAGCGCCTGCCAAATCCGGCACCCAAGCCGGGCCGACCGGTTCTCAGCTTGCGGCGCCATCTGCCAGCAGCGTGATCCGGATGGCCGGCTGGCCCGCTGCGCTGGGTGCTTCGTATTCGGCGGGGGTGAGGATCCGATTCAGGTCTGCCCCTAGGCCTTCCAGCCAGACCCGCAGGTCGGCCAGGTGATAGAGGTTCTGGCCAAGGTCGGTGGGCCAGTCGGTGGGCTGATGAGCCGGGGGCGGGGCCCCCGGGGGCGGCTGCCGGTGCAGCAATCGGTCGGAGAGGTCCTGGAATCGCCCGGCG
The DNA here is from genome assembly GCA_036269075.1 of Sporichthyaceae bacterium. NCBI lineage: Bacteria > Bacillati > Actinomycetota > Actinomycetes > Sporichthyales > Sporichthyaceae > Sporichthyaceae bacterium. The sequence continues at coordinate 15,971 of DATASX010000026.1, read as the reverse complement.
ACGTCCTCGGCGGTGGCGGCGAGGGTGGCGACGCAGGGCAACAGCCCGCCGGCGGGGCAGGACCGGACCAACGCCTCCGCGCCACGGATTGCATGGTGGCCGGCGATCAGGGCGGCCTGCCAGTCAGTGCGACCTGGCGGATGGCGTTCGTTCTGGTACAGCGCAAAGGACGCCTCGGCCAGCTGTCCGGCCGCGCGGGCCCGGGGCAACGCCTCCCCGGGGGCCTGGCCGCGCGCCAGCACGGCCACCGTCTCGCGCACCACCTGCGCGGCCGCGGCCAGAAACGTGCCGGTGGCCCGGTGCAGCTCACCGGACCCGCCGCGCGGCCAGGCCAACAGCCCCATCACCGCACCGATCCCCGCGCCCACCACGACGTCGACCACCCTGGCCTCGGCCAGCCGCCAATCCACCGGCGACACCTGGGCGAACACCAAGGCCAGAACCAGCGTGAGCAGCGCCTGCGCCCAGCCCAGCCCGAGCAGCGGACCGGCCGCGAACCCGACCAGCATCGCCACCGGCAGCACCACCGCGAAGACCCCAGCCGGGATGCCGATCACCAAGAGGCCCGCCGCCAGCACCGACCCGGCCACCGTCCCGACCAGTGCCGGGCGCAACAGCATGCGAGTCTCGGCGGCCGAGGTGCGCGACAGGGTGAGGACGGTCAACAGCACCCAGAACCCGTGCGAGAGGTCGAACACACCGGCCAGCAGGCGAGCCACCGCCAACGCGCCGGCCAGCCGCAACGCGCCCTGGAAGTACACCGAGCGCGGAGTCAGGTGCTCGCGCAGCCGATGCCACCACAGCGACGGTGTGCAGCGGTAGGCGTACCAGAACTGGCCCGGCTGTGCCGAAGCCGGAGTGTGGTCCGGGCCGATCGGTTCGCCCGCCGCGATCCGGATCGCAGTCACCAGGGACTTGGTCCACTCCCCCAGGCTCAGCGCCAGCGAACCGACCGCCAGCCGCTGCGGCGCGAGCCCGTCCGGGGTCAGGGCCGCCCGCGCGCTGCGGAACTCGGCCAGCGCGGCGGCGACCCGGTCGGTGTCGGGGGCTTCCCCGCCGCCGTGCAACCAGTCGGCGGCGGTCCGCGCGCACGAGGCCGCCTGGCGCAGCAAGGCGGCCGCCGCCGGCAGCTGCACGGCGTCTCGGTCCTCGGTGCCGGCCAGCTCCGCGGTGCGGCCCAGCAGCAGCCGTGCGGTGCCGGCCGCCGCGGTCAACGCCCGGTCGCGCCGGTTCGCCGACGCCGGTCGCTGCCCCAGCGGCAGCCGCGAGGGCCGCAGCACCTCGGCCGCCTCCACCGCGCTCGGCAACAGCCCGGCCAGCCGCTCCCGGGCTGCGGGATCCCCCGACCAGCCGGCCGCGAGGGTATCCAGGCAGTCCGCGAGCGCGGCGACCGCGTCGGCCAGCCGCCGCTCGTACGGCAGCGGGGTTGGATCCGGCCAGAGCAGCAGCTCGGCGGTCGCCAGGAGCAGCACCGCCACCGTGAGACCGGCCAGCCGCCACCCCAGCGCGCCGGGTTCGTACGGCGGGAAACACGGCAGGATGTACAGCAGCTGCATCCCGGCGGCCAGCCCGACCAGTCGGGGACCACCGACCCCGACCAGGCTGACCACGAACCCCAGCACGAACATCCCGGCTACCGCGCCCGCGGTGCGCACCGACAGCAGCGTGCCCAGCGTTACCAGCACCCAGCCGACCGGCAGTACCGCGACCAGCGTGCGGGCGCGCTGCGCGGGACTGCCGGGAATCTGCGCCAGCGCTCCGAGCGCTACCACCCCGAACAGCGCATAAGGGGCCATCTGGGCGTTGCCCAGCGCGTACCGGCAAAGGTAGAACGCGGCGCACCCGACCAGCGTGACCCGGGCCGCCCGCCGAACCACTGCCAGTCCCGGATCACGCCGCAGCAACCACGCCGGTGGACAGGGCACCGTCCCATCCTGCGCCAGACCCGTCCCGCCGGCCAGCGGGGCCGCGCCCTCCAACCAAGGTGCCCCCGACCTGTCTGGGCCACCGCCTCGTCAACGACTGCGCAGGACCCGAGGCTGCACCGAAGCTTGCGGCACGGCGGGTGATGGACGCCGCGGTCGACGGGAACAGGTTCGGTGTGCGCGCGTATCTGGGCCGCTACTGCGACAACGACCCGAAGGCCGTGTCGAAAGCCGCCATGCAGATCAGGCGGATGGCCGGGCCGCGTGGTGGCCGACCGTGACTCCACATTGGTGGTCGGTCAGGTCGACCGAGCCGGTGGTTCCTGGTGGCTACAGCAGGTTGGTAGTGAGCCAGGCGAGTACTGCGTCGGCGACTTGCCGCCATCCGCTGTCGATGGCCAGTGAGTGTCCGCGGCCTTCGAACTGTTTGAGTTCGGTGACCGCGGTGGAGTCGCGGTATTGCTTGAATGTCGAGCGGGTCACGACATCGGGGACGGCGTGGTCTGCGGTGCCGGAGATCAGCAGCGGCGGACCGCGAGTGTTGTTCGCGGTGTCGACCTTGGCTTGGGAGTGCAGAACGAAGTTCGCCGCGGCGTCTTGGAACAGGGGCCGCGCGGGTGCGGGATGGTCCACTTCTCGTACAGGGCAAGGGATTCTTCTTCGCTCACCGCGTTGCCGAAGCCGAACCGGGATTCCTTCTCGGTGAGGGAGTCGGCCTTGTGGAGGTTGGCGGGGTTGCCGAGTCCGGGAAGACCCGCACGTACCTGCGCGAGTGGCAACGGCAGCACGCCTTTGATCTGGGCGGGATCGATGGCGACGCCGGCTGCACCGAGACCTTGGCCGAGGAGCTTTTCGCTGAACAGCCCGCCGAAGGAGTGCCCCACGATGATCGGCGCAGCGTCGAGGTCGGCGATGTGCTGAACCACATCGCGACCAGCGGCGGCCACGGACACGGGGGCCCGCAACCTCGAACGCTGAGGACACGGACCGGTCGGTTCGTGGACGCTGCCCGGCACCGACCCGGGTTCGGGCTCAACCGGGTCGGTGGAGGAGCGATGCAGATTGGCCGGCGGACGGCCGAGGGGTGATGCGACCGGCTTCGAGCCGCGCTGCTCGGTGACCGGCGGGTGGCCAGGATCAGGCGGAGGACTCGGGCAGCGGACAGGCGACCTGAGCGTGCAGCTTGGGAGGTGGGCGAACCCACGGATCCCGGCACGCACGGATCCGCAGCCACCTTTCGCAAGCGCACCCCACGCAGCCGGCCACGTAGCCCCCGCCACCGTCGCAGCCACAACGGCCCCCGAAGGCGCAGGTGGCGGATACAACTCTCCTGTCAACGGCGTCGCCCGGCCCGGCCCGGCGTCAGCAGCCCCCGAAATACAGGCCGCTGCTTGTTCAGGAGGGAACGGACGGGCTGGTCGTGATCGTTGGAGGCGCAGGTTGCAAGTGCCGCTTTGCACTCGGTGTCGAGGGCCTCGCCAAGTTCGGCCCCGGCGCCATTGGTGTAGGAGGCCTCCTGTGCCGTGGCCTTGACCGGCTGCAGACCGCGTGCCTTCCTGAGCCGGCAGTAACGGAAGACCCTCGCGCGCGCCGGGGGCAGTTCGTCGCCGGATGGAGAACCGGTGTGTTCAAACCTGCTCGATCATGAAGAAACACGCGGGGCCAGCTCCATCTGCCGCACCCGTTGGTTGCTGCGGTCGGCGATGTAGAGGTTGCCCTCACCGTCTACCGCCACCCCGGACGGGGCGTTGAGTTGGGTGCTGCCGGACGGCCCGCCGCCGCCGTTGTAACCGGCGGTGCCGGTACCCGCCACCGTGGTGATGACCGGGGGCGTGGCGGTCAGATCCACCATCCGCACCCGCTGGTTGCTGCGGTCGGCGATGTAAAGGTTGCCCTCCCCGTCTACCGCCACCCCGGACGGGGCGTTGAGTTGGGTGCTGCCGGCCGGCCCGCCGTCGCCGTTGTAGCCGGCGGTGCCGGTGCCCGCCACCGTGGTGATGAGCCCCGCGGTGCTCACCATCCGCACCCGCTGGTTGCCGCGGTCGGCGATGTAGAGGTTGCCCGCGCCGTCCACCGCCACCCCGGACGGGTAATAGAGATCGACGGTGCCGGCTGCGGCCGGCCCGCCGTCGCCGTTGTAGCCGGCGCTGCCGGTACCCGCCACCGTGGTGATGAGCCCCGCGGTGCTCACCATCCGCACCCGCTGGTTGGCGGTGTCGGCGATGTAGAGGTTGCCTGCGCCGTCCACTGCCACCCCGTACGGGTTATACAGTTGGGCGCTGCCGCCCGGCCCGCCGTCGCCGTTGTAGCCGGCGGTGCCGGTACCCGCCACGGTAGTGATGACCGGGGGCGAGGCGGTCAGATCCACCATCCGCACCCGATGGTTGGCGGTGTCGGCGATGTAGAGGTTGCCCGTGCCGTCCACCGCCACCCCGTACGGGTAATAGAGATCGACGGTGCCGGCCGCGGCCGGCCCGCCGTCGCCGTTGAGGCCGGCGCTGCCGGTACCCGCCACCGTGGTGATGAGCCCCGCGGTGCTCACCATCCGCACCCGCTGGTTGGCGGTGTCGGCGATGTAGAGGTTGCCTGCGCCGTCCACTGCCACCCCGTACGGGTTATAGAGATGGGCGCTGCCGCCCGGCCCGCCGTCGCCGTTGTAGCCGGCGGTGCCGGTACCCGCCACCGTAGTGACGGCCCCGATAGCGACAGGTGGTGTACCCATGAAGGCTCACCTCATCAAGTTCCATAAACATTCAGGGAAAACGGTGCACGGATGGCTGATTTCGTCGACCCAAGTTGGTCCCACCTCGCTTGAGAAAATCGGCTCCACCCAGGGCGTCCGACCTGAGGTGACGGGTCGTCAGGTGCGTTTCGGCCTCGCGTGCGTGGGCCAAGGTCCTGTCTGGGTCTGGACAATATCGCGGGTAATCTCAGTAGTGATGCGCCGGTCTCCCGCGCGGGTTCGGTCGCGGCATCGTGTGGCGACTTGCGGTCCTCCGAACCACCGGGCCGGGCCGGCGCCGCCTTCGGCGTGCAGGACCTCGTAGGCCTGCCAGAGGGCTTTGTCTGTCAAGCGGCTGGATTGCCGTCGCCGTAGGGTTTCTGGTGGCGGGTCCGGGAAGTGACTTCTCCGAAGTGCTGGCCGTCGGGGTTGGGCCAGCCGCGCCGGATTTCGTAGTCGCCCCCGCTTGTCCTCCCGGGCCCGTCCCGGCGCGGCGTTCGTCGGCGAGCATGATCCGCCACACGTGGTCGGCCAGTCGCCGCTTCGAACAGCGCATGACCTCGCTGTGCGTTTTTCCGCCGATCTTCTTGTCGTAATAGGCCCGGCCGGTGCCGGCGCGCATCCAGATCTGGGTGACTGCCATCAGGTGCAGCGCGGGGTTGAGTTGCCCGTCCCCGCCACGGGCAGGCGATGACGTTTGCGCTCAGCGCTCAGCGCTCTCCGCTCTGCGCTGGCGGCTTCGACCGGTGCAGCACCGGCGTAGTTCACGAACGCCGACGCGGTCGGGAACCGGGCTGCGCCGCGCGTGCGCCCGAGCAGCCCGGCGGCGATCACCGGCCCGATCCCGGTCACCTCGACCAGGCTGGTGCCGTACTCGGCAAACACGACCGAGATGCGTTCGGTCAGCTCCTGCACGCTCTTGTCGCAACCCCGGATCTCGGCTACCAGGTCCCGGCACATCTGCTTGCGGGCAGTCTCGGCCGGCCCGACCGGCCGCACGCTCGCGAGCACCGCGGTGGCCACGGCGGCGCTCAGGTCGGTCTTTGCCCCGCCAGGCGGTCGGGGCGTCGGTGTTCGGCACGTCCTGGACCACCTCACCTCGCGCGAGCAGCCACTGGGCCAGGTGCCCGGCCCGGGCCACGGGCGTTCTCCACCGGCCACCGCCGGTGCGGGAACGCCTTTGCCCAACGCAGCAAGCTGCGATAGCCGGGCGCGCCCGCCCAAGCCACCTGCGACTTTGGTCAGCATCCGGGCCAACGTCGTCGTGCGACGCCCATGACGCAAGATCAGATCGTCGGCTGCTCGGCAAACGTCTTGCGCGTGCAGGCGTTGTTGCCGCAGAAGAACCTGCGCATCCTCAGACGTAGAAGTACCGGCCGGCCGCAGATCGGGGCATCGTCCAACGTTCGCCGGTACCGGCTGTGCACGGGGGTCGACGGCACACCGCATATGGGCCACGCCCCGATCTGCGCCCGAAGGCTCGCGTCGAGGACCAGTCCGGAACGGCGGTCCTGGACCGCGTCGACGCTCCCCGACTTCAGGTGCGGCAGAAGCTGACCCAGATCACATGACCGAACTCAAGCCGGCCTCGGCTCCGGATCCGCGGACACGCCGTGCCGTCGAACACGCAATGTGCGCCAGAACCCGAAAATTGAGCAGGTATCGACCCGTTGACATCTTTCGAGCTCTCGGGCACCCATATCGCCCAACTGGCCCTCATCACATCGGCCAGGAGGCTGGGTCTCGGTCGACCGGGTCGCGGTGCCGGGGCCCGTGCGGCCGTCGATTGCCTCCTCACCCCGAACGCAGTGCTCTCGGGGTGTTGGGTGAATCCGACGCACGCTTTCTGGCCGCGAACTGTGCGGGTTCTGCAGCAACGGGCGCTTGTGTGGCCAAGACCGCACCCCTTGGCGTTGGTGTCGTGCCGAATGCATGACGCACTCCATACCTGTGGGTAACGCCGCCTTATCCGCAGCCACGTTCGATGGGCCGTGTCTCCCCAGAAAGTCCACGGAGCCCCGCGCGGCCGACCCTGATTCGGGTCCGAGGGGATGCGATCGCGGACCGAGCACCGCCCCCAACACCCGGCCGGGCGGAGGTTCTCGACCGCTCGCCCGGCGACCGTCGCCGGGCCCGTACGGGGAGGTGCCCAGCGGGCCGGGCCCGCTCAGAAATGGACCTGCGACCAGAAATCGATCCCGCGGGCCAGGGAGAACACGGCCCGCAACCCGCAGAGCAGCAACATGTGAGGACCACCATGAACGACCCGCTCTCCGCCGGCACTGCGTTGATCGTGTTCCTAGCTGTCACCGCCTCCATCCTTGGGATGACACTGATGTGGGCCACCGCCAACCGGCACCCCGTGAGGCCGCGCCACCGACAACTGCGCGACCGACCCGCCTTGCCAAACGCGCACACCCGCGTCGGCTCGCCCGGCGTATCCGGCACCCGATCTCGCACAGTGGCATCCCCACCCACCGTGCCCACGTCCGGGGCCTGACCCTGCGCTCAGGGATGCCCGGTCCGGCCCGCACCACGCAGGCCCCGCACCACGCAGGCCCCGCACCACGCAGGCCTGAGACACCCGCCGGTGGCAAACTCCGTCAGTGAATCTGTCGCACAGTCAGATCGGAGTCGGCGCCGCGGCGTCGAGGCCTTCGCGGGGTCCGCCGGTGCAGGGGATGCGCCCTTTGACCCGCCCGGGGCGCCTGCCTGTCGGCTCAAGCGAGTCGTCGTTGTGACACGACACGACCAGCAAAGTTACTGACGGTGCGTCACCCAACAGCGCTAAATGACGCGAGGTCCGCGGCAGCTTCCGAGCCGCCCATCGACCTTCTGGCCGGATCTCGATAGCCGACGCCGCGGCCATGCGGTGAGTGCCGGCCGCGCGCCTGTTGGACAAAGGGCGCCCGTCCGGAGACCTTGATCGGGTCTGGTCCAACCGGGAGGCAACCGTGGCAGAAATTCGTGCTCTCGCAGCGCTGGTCGTGTTGACCGGCCTGCTCGTCGCGCCGCTCGCCGCCGGCCGCGCCGGCGACGGCCCGCCCCCGGTGAAACCGCCCGGCGTCCCGCTCGGTCTTTGCTCGGTGGTCGACTCGGTCGCCTCGGAACAGCAGCACCCGTGCCCGGATCAGGATCCGGACGGCCAGGAGGACGGCGGCGGCGGCCCCCTCGGGAGTCAGGGCGCGTAAAACCGGGCACCGTCCGAACCGACCGTCCGACCCGGCCTGCGGCGGCCGGGTGCGTCTGTGCAGAGCCTGCGCGGGGAACGACGGCTGCGCCCGGTGATCCGTCTCCAGTTCGCTGAAGCCCTCCCCGTCGTAGGAAACCGCGCCGAAGGCGCGAGGAGCGTCGTGGGGTAACCTGTCCGCATGATTCGAACATGTGTTCGACTGCTGTTGTGACTGCGGGGCCTGGACAGTACAGCGCCGCGGCGTCGACGAGGTTGTCGAATGCCTGCTCGCCGGGCTGGTGCGGGAGCGCCGGTCGACCGCGTTCATCGCCGCCCGGGTCAGCGCCGCGATCGCGCGACTCGGGTGAACATTGTCGCCCTTGGGGGTCAGTCGCAGCGTCAGGTTGACGAGGCGCGACCCCAGCAGGTCACTACTTAGGCAGGTTGGAGCGCCCCACCCTGGGGTGCGACCGGGAAGCAGCCATCGACAGCCGGCGTGGGCGGCGGTGCGCAGCTACGGCTTACCTGCGATGTGACGGGTGGTCAGTTCGACGAATGCTTCCCGCGTCCCGGCGACGAGCATCCGGCCGGACGACGACAGCGGACCCGCGATTCGGGCGTGGGCGTCGCGGCCGGTTCGGCGCTGAGGCCGATCCGCCGGATTTGGCGGGCTCACGCGGACTTCACCAAGGACTCCCGCAACTGCTCCAGCAACTCGTTGCGGTCGGCCAGCATCTCGGTGAGAATCCGCCGAGCCGCCCGCAGCAACTCGGCCACGTCCCCACCGGCCAGGGCATAGACCACCGTCGTGCCCTCCCGGGTCGAGGTGACGATCCCCGAGCGCCGCAGCACCGCCAACTGCTGGGACAGGCTCGAGGGTTCGATCTCGATCTCGGTCAGCAGGTCCCGCACCGGCTTCGGCCCGTCCTGCAGCAGCTCGAGCACCCGGATGCGGACCGGGTGCCCGAGCATCCGGAAGAACTCGGCCTTGGCCTGGTACAGCGGAACCGGCACCGAACCACCTCCTGGACACATTGTACTCTTCCGAATATACAGAGTTGCAGGATTCTTCAAGTGCAAAGGACGGAACACGTGGTGAGTGTCGAGGCGGTCCTGGACGCCGCCGGGCTGAAGAACCAGCACGTCCGCGACTTCGTCGAGCATTGGGCCTGGCACACCGGCTCAGCGGCGGTCGAGGTCGTCGAGGCGACCGACGACGCGCGCCTGCTCTCCGAAGCCCTGGCGGCCGGGGAGATCCAGTCGGCCGGCGAGGGTCGCTACTACGCCCGCAGCCATCGCAAGGACACCGCGCGCTCGGAGGAACGCACCTTCGTGGCCAGCGGGGACCTGGCGGACAAGGGCGTCTACAACAACTGGCGGCCGGCCGGCCAGATCCAACCCCTGGTCCTGGACCAGATGCGCGGAGCCTGCGCCGGTCGCACCCTGTACGCCATCCCCTACCTGATGGCCCCGCCCGGTTCACCGCTGCAACGTTGGGCAAGCGGCGTCGAACTGACCGACAGCCGCACCGTGGCGCTGCACATGATCCGCATGGCCCGGGTCGGCGTGGAACACGTCAACAACCTTGAGCACCCCAACGACTTCGTGCGGGCCGTGCACGTCACCGGCGAGCTGGACGAACTCGGGCAGGGCACGCAGCAGGACCGACGCCACTTCGTCACCGTCGCCGACCAGAGAACGATCCTGCACTACGGCTCCTCCTACGGTGGCAACGCGCTGCTCGGCAAGATCGCCCACGGGCTGCGGCAGGCCTCCTACGACGGCCGGCGCTCCGGTGTGTTCCTGGCCGAGCAGTTCATGCTGCTGGGCGTCACCGACAAGCAGACCGGCCGCAAGTACCACATCTGCGGCGGCTTCCCCTCGGCCTCGGGCAAGACCAATCTGGCGATGATGCTGGCCCCGGACGAGCTCGGCGATCGCTACCACGTCGAGTTCTACGGTGACGACATCGCCTGGCTGTGGGTCGACGAGCACGGTGTCCTGCGTGCCATGAACCCTGAGTTCGGGGTGTTCGGGGTCGCCAAGGACACCAACGCGATGACCAACCCCACCGCGATGCAGGCCGTCGGACCAGACACCGGGGTGCTGTTCACCAACGTGGCCCACAACGAGTCCGACGCCGATGTGTGGTGGGAAGGACGAACCACCCATCCGCCGGCCAACCCCGCCGGCTGGCGGGACTGGACCGGGCAACTGGTATCGGCCCGTCGGGCCGACGAGCCGTGGGCGCACCCCAACAGCCGGTTCACCACCACCCTGGCCAACGTGCCGAACATCGCCACGGACTTCGCCGACCCCAAGGGCGTGCCGATCGACGCGATCATCTTCGGCGGCCGCACCCGCGACCGGGAGCCGCTGATCCGGGCGATCCACGACGTCGCCGAGGGCGTTTACGACGGGCTCACGCTGGGCGCGGAGGCGACCTTCGCCGCCGAGGGTGTCGAGGGCCAGTTGCGCTACGACCCGATGTCGATGCGGCCGTTCCTGTCCTACCCGGAGGCGGACTACGTGGCGCACTGGCTCAGGATCATCGGCGCGGCCGCGGAGAAGCCGATCTTCGCCCACGTCAACTGGTTCGCCCGCGGCGCCGACGGCCACTTCCTGTGGCCCGGATACCGCGACAACCTGCGGCCGCTGCTGTGGCTGCTCGCGCTGAAGAACGGTGAAGTGACGGGGCGCCAGACCCCGGTCGGCATCGTCCCTACCGCCGAGGAACTCGAACTGGCCGGGATGGAACTACGACCCGGCGACCTGGACCGGCTCCTGTCCATCGACGTCGAACGCTGGCGTCAGGAGATGGCGCACCGCCAGACCCACCTGGAGCAGTTCACCGGGCTGCCCGAGGAGATCTGGGCCGCACACCGCCGCGTCACGGCAGCGCTGGACGCCGCGGCGACCGACCGGGAACCGACATGAGCGAACTGACATCCCGTCAGGTCCGGGAAATCAGCAACTGCCGATCCCCGCACGCGTCAGTTCTCGCCGTGGCCGAGGCCGACGGCTCGGGACTGGCGCTGATCGATCCCGACGGTTGGGGCGCACGCATCGTGGTCGAGCACTACATCCAGGACGAGCAAGCTTCGTGGCACCTAGCGCGGCAGCGCGCCGAAACCGCACCCTCCGATCGGTAGCTCACTTCAGCCCGCGGCTGCCGAGCACCGGACCCCCGGCAACGTCACGATCCTCCGACGCAACCAGCCGACGAGGAACCCGGCAGCACCCTGCACTGCGGCCTCCGCCCGCCCGCCTTCAGGGCGGAGGCCGAGCTACCGCCTGACACGAACCGGACCGGTGCCCTTGGACGAACCACAACGACCGCGGCGGCGCATCCGACCGCAGCCCGTGCCAGGCCCCGGTCCTCACGTCCTGCCGACCGTCACCTTCAGTCGACCGTGTTCGCACGCCTGCTGGCCATCGAGGCTGCGCTGAACGGCGGCCCCACCGAACCTGCGCTCGAGGACCTCACCTGGCTGAGCGATGACATCTCGGCCTTGATGGACCACTACGAGGCCCGGCCCGGCGAGCACGGCATCAAGTGCCCTGCACTCCCCGCCCCGTCGTGGCACTCCGGAAGAGCAGGCCAGGAACGACCGCGACTGATAAGCCGTAGCGCAGAGGTGAGGCTCGAAAGGCACATGTCGTCCCGAACGGCGCCGAAACCCGCAAGGATCCCTGGATCGGTTGCGTGGCTGAGGAAGGCGGAGATTCGTAGGCGCGGTAGCTAGCGTCCACCTCGGCTGCGGTAGCGGGCCGGCAGTACAGCGAGGGGTTGTGCCGCGGGGACGGCTCGGGCCACCATCGCCGCGACTGCCGCGGTTGCAGGCTGTGTAGGAGCTGATCTCGACGAGATCGCCGACGGGATCACAGATGTATAAGCTGGTCATCGGACCCATAACCCCCGGCGCGTTCCACTGGTCAGAGTTCCACGGGCACCTGATGGACGGTCAGATGCGCCGTGGTGTCGTCGGTCCGACGGTCGGCTATCAAGCAGATGTCGGCGCTGCCCGGCACGGGGTGGGTGGCCTCGGGTTCGGACTCCTGCGCGGCCTTGTGCAGGTTCAGCTTGCTCCAGGGTTTACCGTCTGCCCATGGACTGGGCGACCTCGGCATCGCTGGCCACCGCGGCGGGGACGCTGGTCCTGGCCATCGCCACGTTCGTGTCGGTGCGGTCGGCCAACCGGGCGGCCCGCGTTGCGGAGCGGGCCCTGCTGGCCGGCATCCGGCCGTTGCTCGTCCCGTCCCGCGCCGAGGATCCGGAGCAGAAGATCGGCTTCCAGGACGACGTGTGGATCCGGGTGCCGGGCGGGCAGGCGGCCACCGCTATCACCGACGAGGTGGTGTACCTGGTGATCTCGCTGCGCAACGTTGGCAGCGGCCTCGGTGTCCTCCACGGCTGGCGGTTCCACCCCGAACGGATGATGGGCGGCGGTCCTCCGCCGCTGGAGGGGTTCCACCGGCTCATGCGGGACATCTACATCCCTACCGGAGAGATGGGCTTCTGGCAGGGTGCTTTCCGCGACCCGTCCGACCCCGACTTCGCCGGGGCTCGGGAGGCTCTGTGCGGCCGCCGGCAGTCGACCGTCGACCTTCTTTACGGCGATTACGAAGGCGGGCAACGGGTCATCGGCCGCTTCGCGCTCATCCCCGCCGGCGACGACCGCTGGTTGGCAACGGTCTCACGCCACTGGAACATCGACCGTCCCGAGCCACGCTGACAGGAACCGATCATCGGCGGAAAACCCCATCCACCATGAGTTTCCGTTCGGCCGGCCGCGGGACGCTCGAGGAACGCCTGCCCGGCAGCGCTGATGGCCAGGGCCCTGTCGCCGGCTCGGGCGGAACGCACATCGGGCGAGGGAGCGCCGGGCAAAGGGGGCCGGGGCGAGGAAATATGAAGGGGCCCGCGCAGCGGGAGGATCTGCGTGCCCGAGCCCGACAGCACCTCGGACCGACTGGCTCATCGGCGAGCTCAAGGACCTGCCGAGGGATGTGCCGTTGATCGTGACCCTGCACCACCCCGCCGTACTCCGCGGACGATCACCATTCCGGGTCCACGCACATGATCAAGGCTTGGATGAGGCGACCGCCGCGTCGGGCCGGCGGCCGGAGCTGGTGATCGCGGGGCAGGTGCACAACTACCAGCGGCTGACCCGGACCCTGCCGGACGGGACGCAGTGGCCGTACCTGGTCACCGGCGCCGGCGGGTACCACAACCTGCACTCGATCCAGAAGGTGAACGGGAAGGCGATGATCGCCCCGGTCACCTTCGAGACCGACCCGGACGGTGACCCGATCGCCCTGGAGACCTACCTGGACGACCACCACGGCTTCCTACGCCGGTGTCGGCCTGCCCCCGAGCCCGGTTATCCAAAGACTGAATCCTCCGGTGATTCCGGAGTCTCCGGACACGTCGGGGGGATTCAGGCCGCAGCGGCCATGCCCTGTGGAGCAGCTGAACCGCCGGACGAACGCGGACGCTCGCGAACACCGGCGATCGACGGCATGACCGCGCGTCTGCCGCGCAACCTCGCCAAACGCAACTGCAACCCTAATTGCAACCCCGGCAATCGGGCCCGACCGGCCGCAACGCTGTGATTCATGTTCCTGCACGTGAGAGACGTGCCCGGGACGGGATTCGAACCCGTACGACCTCTCGGTCAACGAGGTTTAAGCTCCTCAGGCGCTTGGTCGTCGGCGGTCGTCGGCACCCGCACAGACGGGACTGGCGGCCCGGGGACCGGCACCGGGCGGCCGCGAATCTCGGCGAACTGCAACCACAATTGCAACCGCCGCGGCGTTCGGTAACTCTCCCAGCAGCGCGGATGTGTTGAAAGTCCTGTAGTCGATGAAGGGAAACACCCTCGGCTGTGTCAACGGCACTCGAATCTTGCCCCCCTGACGGCAGGCGAATTTTGACCCCCGGCCCGTCAGATTCGGTTATTCCTGTGGTCGTCCGGCCGGGACTCGGCCGAGGTCTCGGTTCTTGAGTCGGTAGCTGTCTCCCTTCAGTGAGATGACCTCGGCGTGGTGGACGAGGCGGTCGATCATGGCGGCGGCGACGATCTCGTCACCGAAGACCTCGCCCCAGTGGCCGAAGGGTTTGTTTGGAGGTGACGATCAGCGAGGCGCGTTCGTAGCGCGATGAGATGAGTTGGAAGAACAGGTTGGCGGCTTCGGGTTCGAAGGGGATGTAGCCGACCTCGTCGATGATCAGCAGTGCTCCGGAAGCTCGATCGGTTGCGCCAGGCGTGTTCCAGCGCGTCGTGGGTCAGGTCGTGGGTCGGCTGGCGTTGATCGGCGTCCAGGCTGAGCCCGTCGATCGGGTCTTCAGGTGGGGGCTGGTCATCGAGAGGACGGTTCACCACCATTTCTTGGCCTCCTCGTGGGCGTCGAAGACGCCCAGGGGGATTACCTGCGCCAACTGGCCGCTGTCCTCGTCGTCGTCCCAGATCGGCGGGGTTTGTGGTTGCTGCCGCGCCGCCGTTGACCGCTACTAGCGCGCTTGATCGGCATCGTCGCCCGGGGCGGGGCGTCGAAGGGCTTCCCAGGCGGCGTCGGCGAGGACTCGTTCGGCGTGGGCGAGGTGTGCGCCGAGGGCGTCGGGCTCCGGTGCGGTGGAGCGCCCGGAGGGTTCGATGGCGGCCCGAACGAGCTGTTCGGCGGGCCCGAGCCAGAGCGCAAGGCTGTGCTCGTGCGGCAGCGCTCGTAGCTCCCCAATTGCGGCGCGTTCGTCGAGCCAGCCGGCGAGCCGACCGTCAAAGTACTGCTTGAGCCGAGCTTCTTCGCCTTCGGCGATCTCGGCGACGTTGGGCTCGCGGCACTGATGCAGGTAGCCCATGGCGCGCGGATCAGCCCCGGCCCACCGTAGGTAGGCCAGCACCAGCCCGCGGACGGCGTCCTCGGTGCGCGCGTGGCGGTCAAGCTCGACGAGCAGGTCGCTCTGGAAGCGCTGCAGGTGTTCCAGATAGACCGTGGCGGCCAGGTCGAGCTTGTCGCGGAAGTGGTGGTAGAAGCTGCCCACGCTCACGCCGGCCGCGGCCAGGATGTCTTCCACCCGGGTCGCCGCGACACCCCGGTCGACGAACAGCTCGATCGCGGCGGCCGCGATGTCCTCGCGGCTCGAACCGGGCCTGGTCCGATGGCCCGTGCCTGCAGTGGAGGTCTTGGTCATCGCGGTCCATCCTACCCGGGGCTAGAACAATCCTCGGTACCTGTGCTAGAACTTTCCTCTAGAGGTTTCGTCGGGTGAGCGTGCGGAGGGTGAGTTATGGCGGAGTACGACGTGGTGGTGGTCGGTGGCGGGGTGGCTGGGTTGTCCGCGGCGATGATGCTGGGGCGGTCCCGACGGCGGGTGGTGCTCGTCGATGCCGGCGAACCGCGCAACGCCCCGGCGGCGCACCTGCACGGCTTCTTGTCCCGCGACGGTATGGACCCGGCCGAGCTGCTGGCCACGGGCAGGCGAGAGGTCGTCGGCTACGGCGGGGAGCTACTGGCGGGCCGAGCGGTCGGCATCGACCGCCTCGACGGGGCGCGGTTCGCCGTGCGCCTGGCCGAGGGCGGCCGGCTGGGCGCACGCGCGGTGGTGGTGGCCACGGGGCTCCGCGATGAGCTCCCCGAGATCCCGGGCCTGCGCCCGCGGTGGGGCCAGGATGTGCATTTTTGCCCGTACTGCCACGGCTACGAGGTACGCGACAGCGCGCTCGGGGTGATCGGAGGGGAGGACCGTCCGTTCAGCCTGCGCCAGGCGCAGCTGATCCGGCAGTGGTCCAACGATGTGGTGTTCTTTCCGCACCGGATCGACCTGGAGGCCCACGAGCGGGAACTGTTGGTCGCTCGCGGCGTGCGGATCGTCGATGGCGAAGTGACGCGGATCGTGTCCGACGAGACCGGCGTCCGCGGTGTCGAGCTCGCCGAGGGGCCGATGGTCAGACGCACGGCGCTGTTCGTCGGCCCACGCTTCGTGCCGTCCGACGAGCTGCTGACCGCCCTGGGCTGCGAACTCAATGACGAGGGCTGGGTCGCCACCGACCGCACCGGTCGCACCAGCATCGACGGCGTGTGGGCGCCCGGCAACGTCGTGGACCACACCGCCCAGCTGATCAACGCCGCGGCCGCCGGGTCCGCCGCCGCC